>JBPCKH010000267.1:0-9186 GCA_051004475.1 Candidatus Limnocylindria bacterium
GCGTTCGGGGCCCAGACCGCGAAGCTGACGCCTTCGACGTCCTGGTGGGTGCGCGGATGCGCCCCGAGCACGTCGTACAGTCGCTCGTGCGTTCCCTCGCCGATCAGGTGCAGGTCCACCTCCCCCAGGGTCGGGCTGAACCGATACGGATCGTCGAGCTCCCAGCTGTTGCCATCAGCAAACGTGAAGCGAATCCGGTACACGAATTCACCCGGCGCGAACTCGGGCCCGAGCACGGCCCACAGGCCATTGCCGAGCGGCTTCATCAGTGTCGTGCCGCCGTTCGGAGCGAGCAGGTCGGCACTCTGCGCATCGGGATGGAAGGCACGAACGACCGAGCCGCCATCGACCGGGTGGGTGCCGAGGATGGCATGCGGGTCATGGTGCTCACCGCGCGCAAGGCGTGCGATCTCCTCGGCGGCGGGGGTATGTTGAGTCGTCGTCATCTGGCTAACCATACGCCGCTCGCACGCCGCAAGATGCGTGCGAGGTCGGTCAGCTGTCGAACGAGTCGCGGGCCTCGATGCTGCGGAAGCGTCGGAAGTCGCGGTCGTGCGTCCAGATGGTTCCGACGCCATGCTCCAGCATCATCGCGACAAGGTGCGTCGAGGACCAGGTTCCCGCGCGGGGATGCGTCGTCGGCGACCTCGTCGAATCGGTCCCAGAAACGAGCGGACTCTCCGCCGGTCTGTACGTTCGGCAGCTCGAGCAGGCGGGAAACGTTCGACCGCGCCTCCGCCAGCGACATCGGCCTTGCGAAGATGGATGGATGAGTCGCCAGGCGGAGGTAGGCCATCACGGTCGGCCAGAAGAGGTAGAAGATCTGCGGACCTCGCGCCACGTCATTGATGAGCTCGATGGCTCGGTCACGATACGGACTCTGCGAATATGATGCATAGAGGAGCACATTCGCGTCGACGGTGGCACTCACCGTTCCTCGAGCGCCCGGCGCACCGCCTCCTTATCCTCGAGATCGACGAGGCCGTCCATCGGGCGAGTCAATGCGACAAGCATCGGTCTGCATAAACTCCCTGTGTGGACGTTAAATCTCTGCGCCGAGCGATTGCTGCGGCGGGTGCCGTGGAGTAAGGCACACGCATGACAGACCTCAGCATCGCAAGAATCGCGCATGGGTAGACGTTCCCGCGCAGCGGCCTCGATACATCGAGGCGTACGTGCGCGGTCGAGCCCACGGGTCGTGATCGACGCCGTTTCTTCCGCGCACCTCGATGTATCGAGGTCATCTCGCATGAGGCGTCCGTCGGGCGCGATTCCCGCACTGCACCGAGGCCCCCGCAGCATGAGTACCACCGCCGGGCAAGGCTGGTGCGTGATAGGCCTCAGCACACCGCGGGAATCGCGGATGGGAAGACGTTCCCGCGCATCGGCCTCGATACATCGAGGCGTACGTGCGCGGTCGAGCCCACGGGTCGTGATCGACGCCGTTCGTGCCCCGGACCCTCGATGTGTGGAGGTCAACTACAAGGAGTGCGTGGCGCGCGATTCCCCGCGCTGAGCTCCGGCGCCCGACAACGCGGGCCATAACAGCTTGCCTCGCCGGGCGGGTGGATTGCACGGATCGGCCGGGCGTGAGGGCCGTGGTAGGGTAACGCCGCGTTGGGTCCACCGGCGCACCGCATCGGTCAGGTATTTTCGTCCGCCCTGTCGTGCCACGGGCCGGCGACCATGAGCACATCACGAGAGGGATCTTGGGACTCTTCGATGGCCTGCTCGGCCTCCTCAGTCACGACGTCGGGATCGACCTCGGCACGGCGAACACCCTCGTCACAGTCCGCAACCGCGGGATCGTCATCAGCGAGCCGTCCGTGGTGGCGATGGATACACGGACCAAGCGCGTGCTCGCCATCGGCGCCGAGGCCAAACGCATGGTCGGGCGGACCCCGGCCAGCATCGTGGCCATCCGCCCGCTCAGGGATGGCGTCATCAGCGACTTTGACGTCACCGAGCAGATGATTCGCTACTTCATCAACAAGGTGCATGACCGATATGCCCGCATTCCGCGGCCGCGCGTGCTGGTCGGCATTCCCTCGGGCGTGACCGAGGTCGAGAAGCGCGCCGTCCGCGACGCGACCATCAATGCCGGAGCGCGCTGGGCTCGGCTGATCGAAGAGCCGATGGCCGCCGCGATCGGCGCAGGCCTGCCGGTCAGCGAGCCCTCCGGCAGCCTGATCGTCGACATCGGCGGCGGGACGACCGAGGTGGCGGTCGTCAGCCTGGGCGGGATCGTCGTCAGTCGCAGCGTGCGCATTGGCGGTGACGAGATGGACACCGATATCGTCAGCTTCGCCCGGCGCGAGTACAACCTTCTGATGGGGGAGCGAACCGCGGAGGACATCAAGATCGCGGTCGGATCGGCGTATCCGACGGACGAGGACAAGCGCACGACCACCTTTCGTGGGCGAGACCTGCTGACCGGGCTACCGCGAAGTGTCGAGGTCGGCAGCGAACAGATCCGCGAGGCGCTGGAGCCATCGATCGTCCAGATCGTCGAGGCCATCAAGGAGACGATCGAGGAGACGCCGCCGGAGCTCGTGGCCGACATCATGGACCAGGGCATCGTCCTTGCGGGCGGCGGCGCGCTGCTGGTCGGGCTGGACCGGCGCGTGGCGGAGGCCACCCAGATGCCGGTCCACATTGCGGATGACCCGCTGACCTGCGTCGTGCGCGGGACGGGGCGCGTGCTCGAGGATCTCGACACGCTCGAGCGCGTCCTGGTCAGCGAGCAGTTCACGCGCGCACCGCGCTGACGCGAGGCAGCTGATGTACGGGCCATCCAGCCCGAACCGCCGAACGCGAACCGGCCTCTGGTTCGCGGCCTTCACGATCGCCAGCCTGTTCATGCTTCTCGCCAGTTCGACCGAGGCGGCGCTCACGCTCCAGCGCGTGACGACGCGGACGCTCGACCCGGTTCGCAGCGCTATCAGTGGACTCGGCGAGGGAGTGGCGGGCGTCTTCGGTGCGATCGGCGACATCGATCGCCTGCGAATCGAGAACGATGAGCTGCGACGCAGCCTGGCCGGTGCCGAGCAGCGCGTGGCCGAGCTTGCCGAGGCGGCGCGCGAGAACGACGGGCTGCGCCAGCTCCTCGGCATCACCGAGGCGCTCGACATGGACCTGCTCCCCGTGCGTGTGGTCAGCCGCGACCCCTCGAACCTGGTCTGGGAGGTCGGCATCGATGCCGGGGCGGATCACGGGATCCTGGTCGGCATGCCGGTGGTCGGCAGCGCTGATGGCGCCGGAGCCCTGGCGGGAACCATCATCTCGGTCACGGACGATACGGCGCGCGTGCGGCTGATCGTTGATACCCGCTCCGTCGTCATCGCAGTCGACCAGGCGAGCCGCGCGCTGGGCGAAATCCACGGCCAGCCAGGCGGCCAGCTGGTGATGGTCAACGTGCCGGTCACCGAGCCACTCGAGGTGGGTGGCACGATCGTGAGCGCCGGTCTCACCTTCGGGGAGGATGCGAGCCGCTATCCGGGGGGCCTGCTCATCGGCGGCATCCAGGCCGTCGAGCCGGACCCGAATGCGCTCACCCAGACCGCGTTCGTGCGACCCGCCTTCGATGTCGCCAGCCTCGAGCGCCTGCTGGTGGTGCTCGACTTCAGCCAGGGGTAGACTGCGGCGTACCGCCTTCGATCCATGGGTAGATCGGTCAGACACCGGGCGGACCATCGCGCCATGGGAGGTGCCGTCGGCGCGGTCGTAGTCTGGGGATGCCGGCCCGGCTCCCGCCGCGCGGCACCGCGCAGGAGCCAACATTGCCCGTCCGAACCCCGATCGCGCTATTCGTTCTCGCTCTGTTCGCAGGGAGCTTCCTCTCGACGCTGCCGGCCCCGGCACGCGCCGCGACCCAGAAGGTCGTGGTCATCGTCGGCCCGACGGGTCCGATCACCGATAGCTACCGTCAGCGCGGCGACGACATCGCGGCGGCGGCGGCGGCTGTCGGCGCCACCGTGGAGAAGGTCTACTCGCCGAACGCCACGTGGCAGAACGTCCGCACCGCCGTCGATGGTGCGAACGTCATCGTGTACCTCGGGCATGGCAATGGCTCTCCGAACCCCTATACGCCGAACGTGGAGATGACCGACCGGGTGAACGGGTGGGGCCTGAACCGGATCGCGGGCATCGACTCAGCGGACCCCACCGGCGATGGCGACAACTGGGGCACGAACATGGTCTACTGCGGTGAGAAGGCGCTGCTGGGCACCCTCGGTCCAGGCGACGGTGCGGCCCAGCAGACCTACTGCGCCGGCGGACCGATCACCCCCGCGCCGAACTTCACGATGATCTACTCGAACGCCTGCTACGCGCCGGGCGCCGGCGAGTCACGTCCGGCAGCCCCCGAGGCGACGGCCGTCAGCCGGGTGGCGAACTACTCGTCGCCGATCCTCGAGCTCGGCGGCACGTATATCGCCACAGACCTCGGTGCCGACACGGTCGTCGACCTGGTGCTCCGTAACTCGACGACCGCATTCGGGCGCATCTTCGAGCTCGGCAACGGCTTCGACGCCAGCGCGCTGCGACGCTTTGCCCACGCCGACGTCGCCGGGTCCGAAGTTTGGGTGCAGAAGACCACGGAGGGTCGGCTCGGCGACGACTACTGGTACGCCTTCGCGGGCGTGCCCGGCCGAACCCCGTCGGGTGCCACCGTCAGCTATGCGCCTCCGGTCGACGTGGGTGTGAGCTTCAGCGACATCTCGGATTCCGCCTTCCAGACCGACATCATCTGGCTCGCCGAGTCGGGCGTGACCTCCGGTTGCGGTAACGGCCGCTTCTGTCCGAAGGCATCGGTCACGCGAGAGCAGATGGCCAGCTTCCTGGTACGTGCCCTTGATCTGCCGGAGACGAGCACCGACTTCTTCGCCGATGACGACAGCAGCGCGCACGAAGCCGACATCAATCGGCTGGCTGCCTCCGGCATCACCGGCGGGTGCGCCGAGGGTCGCTTCTGCCCGGGTGGGAACGTGAATCGTGAGCAGATGGCGAGTTTCCTGGCCCGTGCACTCGACCTCCCTGCGGCAACGGTCGACTCCTTTGCCGATGACGATGACAGCCCGCACGAGAACGACATCAATCGCCTCGCGTCGTCTGGCATCACCGGCGGCTGCGGGACGGATCTATACTGCCCGGCCGCAGCCGTCGTGCGTGAACAGATGGCGGCCTTCCTCCACCGCGCGCTGATGGAGTGAGCGGGCGACTCCACCCATCCGTACTATTCCGCACAGTCATGCTCCCCTCGTAGGCTCCTTCCCGATGTCCACGCGCTCGCGACTGTCCTTCGTCCTCCTTGCGTCTGCGATGCTGCTCGGCGCCGATCCAGCGCGGGCGGCAGACCCGACCCCATCCCCAACGCCCCTTGAAGTGGCGCCGGCCGACGGACCGCCGTCGATCCACGCAGAGATGCTCGCGGAGCATGAGCTGGAGCCCACGGGATTTACGGCTGGCGCCGAGCCGATGGCCATGCCGGACGACGCGGGCCGCACGACGACCGGCGGCACCGCGACCGATGGCAACACGGCTGCGACCGGTGTCGCAGGCCTGCCGAACGGCCTCTTCCGCGAGGTATTCGGCTACCTGCCGTACTGGAGGCTCACCACCCCCGACCTGGCGAATCTCGACTACTCGCTCGTGTCGACGCTGGCCTACTTCTCGATCGGCGCTCAATCGACCGGGACGCTCGCAAAGTTCGAGTCCGACGGCGATCTGACCACCGGGTGGGGCGGATGGACCTCGGCGGCGATGACCGGCGTGATCAACGCCGCACATGCTCGGGGCGTGAAGGTCGTGCCGACCGTCACGATGATGGCCTGGAACACCAGCGGCACGAACGCCATGACGGCATTGCTCACGAGTCCTGCGAACCGCACGCGGCTGGCTGGTGAGATCTCGGCAGCCGTGCGGCTGCGCAACGCCGATGGTGTGAACCTCGACTTCGAGCCCGTCGCGAGCTTGCTGCGCTCGCAGTACACGGCGTTCGTGCGAGAGGTCAAGGCACGTCTCGTGGCGGATGGAGCCGGATCCTTCGTCACGGTCGCGACCATGGCCGGCGCCGCAACCTGGGCCACTGGCTACGACGTTGTCGGGCTGACCGCGCCGGGCGCGGCCGACGCGCTGATGGTGATGGCATACGACTTCAACTGGTCCGGCTCATCCAGGGCCGGCGGGGTGGCGCCGATCGACAGCCCGCACGTTCTCGACGTCGAGACCGCCATGGCCGATCACCTGGGGCTCGTGCCGGCCTCGAAGCTGATCTGGGGCGTGCCGTACTACGGGCGGGCGTGGACGACGCAGACCCGCGACCGCTATGCGCTGACCTGCAAGTCGTCATCCATCTGCCCCACCGGGATCGCCAGTGCGAATCCATTCGGTCGCACCTGGGCGCCGCGGTATCTCGACGCGCTCGACGCGATCCAGACGTATGGTCGCCGCTGGGATGACGTCGGGCAGGTCCCGTGGTACTCCTACACCAGCTCGACGTACGGGACATCGGTCCAGGGCTATTACGATGACGCTGCCTCGCTGACGGCGAAATACGATCGCGTCAACGGAGGCGGCCTGCGTGGCATCGGCATCTGGCACCTGCTGATGGACGGCAGTCGCCGCGAGCTGTGGAATGCGCTCGACACGAACTTCCGGGGTGCGTGGTTCGAGGACATCATCGGCTCGCCGTTCAGGGCCGATATCCTGTGGATCGCCGAAGCAGGCATCACGGGCGGCTGTGGCCCCGAGCTCTTCTGCCCGAAGAGTGTCGTCACACGCGAGCAGATGGCGAGCTTCCTCGCCCGCGCGCTCAACCTCCCTCCCGCCAGCCGCGACTCCTTCACCGATGACGAGACCAGCGGTCACGAGGCCGATATCAACCGTGTTGCCCAGGCCGGCATCACCAGTGGCTGCGGTCCGGGCCGGTTCTGCCCGAAGAGTGTCGTCACACGCGAGCAGATGGCGAGCTTCCTCGCCCGAGCCATGGATCTGCCGGCCGCCACCGGCGACTTCTTCACCGATGACGAGACCAGCGACCACGAGGCCGACATCAACCGGATGGCGCAGGCCGGCATCACCGGTGGCTGCGATACCACCACGTACTGCCCGCGCGGCGTCGTCATGCGCGAGCAGATGGCGGCGTTCCTCCACCGCGCCCTGGGGTCCTGATGCGGACCGGTCCAATCAGTGCCTTTGGCCCGAACGATCGGCCCATCGTCGCGCGCCATCGTCATCCGTACGCTGGCCGTGTTCCCTTCAATGTCACACCGGAGTCCCGCACCGTGCCCACCCACCCCCGTCGACTTACCGGCTTCCTCGGCGCCGTCGTCATGGCCGCCACGATCCTTTCGGCCACCGCGCCGCCGGTTGCTGCTGTCGGTGGTTCGACCCTCGTCGCAGCCTCCAACGCCTACCGCGCGTCAAATGGCCTCGGACCGGTGGGTCTGAACGCGGTCATCGATGAGATCGCGGTGGAGCGCAGCCAGCAGATGGCGCGGGCGAATGCGATGGAACACAACATTGAGTACGTCAGGAGCCGCTTGAACCAGGAGGGGATCTGCTGGAGTGCCATGGCCGAGATCATTGCCTGGAATTCGACCGGTGACTACGCGCGCTTCGCGGAGCAGTGGTACACGTCGACGACCGGCCACAGGGAGATCATGCTCGGGAGCTACACGCACGCCGGCGGCGGTCGAGAGCGGGGCAGCGACGGTCGGTACTACGCGACCATGGTCTTCGTGAAGCTCTGTGGCTCGACGCCGACCGGCCCGACGGCAGGGTTCACCGACATCGGCAGCTCGCAGTTCGCCGCCGACATCAAGTGGCTCGTTGCGGAAAAGATCACCTCGGGATGCAGCGCGGATCGGTTCTGCCCTCGCGCAGCGGTCACACGTGCTCAGATGGCCAGCTTCCTGCGTCGAGCGACCGGCATCCCGACCTCGCTCACCAACGCGTGCATCGATGACGACGGCTCCATGCACCACGCCGACATCAACGGCGTTGCGGCCGCCGGCATTACCGGAGGATGCACGGACGTTCGCTTCTGCCCGGATTCCATCGTCACCCGTGCCCAGATGGCGAGCTTCCTCGCACGCGCACTTCAGTTGCCCCCGGCCACGCGCGACTGGTTCCGGGATGACAACGGGTCGATGCACGAGCAGTCAATCAACCGTCTTGCCGAGGTCGGCATCACCGGTGGCTGCACGAGCGGCAGCTTCTGCCCCGATGCCTCGGTCACGCGGGAGCAGATGGCGGGCTTCCTGCGCCGCGCCTTCAACGACTGACCCACCCCGCGCGCGTCGCAGCGCGGCCGGTAGAATCGGGGGCCACATGAGTTCCACCAACACCGGTGCCGGTCGTCGCAATGACGGCCGCGTGCCCAACCAGCTCCGCCCCGTCAAGATCGTCCCCGATTACCTGAAGTTTGCGGAGGGCTCGGTGCTCATCCGGGTTGGCGACACGCGCGTCATCTGCGCCGCGACCATCGAGGATCGCGTGCCGGGATGGATGCGCGGCAAGGGCCGCGGCTGGGTGACCGCCGAGTACAGCATGCTGCCACGAGCCGGAACGGAGCGAAGCCAGCGAGAAGCGGCACGAGGGTCGATCGGTGGACGGACGCACGAGATCCAGCGGCTCATCGGACGCTCTCTGCGCGGCGTCATCGACATGAAGCGCCTGGGCGAGCGCACGATCACGCTCGACTGCGACGTCATCCAGGCCGATGGCGGGACGCGAACGGCCAGCATCACCGGCGCATACGTCGCCCTCGCGCGTGCCCTGCACAAGTACGGCATGGCACAGTTGCTCACCGGCCAGGTTGCGGCCGTCAGCGTCGGGATCGTTAACGCCCTCCCGTACCTCGACCTCGACTATTCCGAGGACTCCACCGCCGACGTCGACTTCAACGTCGTCATGACCGATGACGATCGCCTGATCGAGGTGCAGGGCACGGCCGAGCACGGCGCCTTCAGCCGCCAGCAGATGGATCAGATGATCGATCTGGCCGCGGCCGGGATCCGCCAGCTGTTCACGCTGCAGCAGACCGCCATCGCAGCACCGCCCGGGGAGTGACCCGGCTGCTCATCGCCACCACCAACGTCGGCAAGCAGCGCGAGTTCCGACGCCTGCTGGCCCATCTGCCGGCCATGCTGGTGACCCCCGACGAAATTGGCCTGGCGCTCGAGG
>JBPCKH010000268.1:0-4890 GCA_051004475.1 Candidatus Limnocylindria bacterium
TGGCGATCGTCAAGCACGGCAACCCGTGCGGGCTGGCCAGCGTCGTCGACTTGGCCGGGGCCTTCCGCCTGGCCCTGGAGGGCGACAGCGTCAGCGCCTACGGCGGGGTCATCGGCGCAAACCGGACCATCGATGAATCGGCGGCGCGCGCCATCCGTCCGGGCTTCTTCGAGGCGATCGTCGCGCCCGGATACACACCCGAGGCGCTTGAGATCCTGCGCACCAAGCGCGGGCTCGAGATCGTGGAGGTGCCACCCATGGAGAGCGAGACGGACGAGCTCGGGATCGGCAGGTTCGACTTCAAGCGGATCGGGGGTGGGCTGCTCGTCCAGACCTTCGACAACCTGGAGGAGGATCGGGACAAGCTCCAGCCGGTCACCCAGCGGCGCCCGACGCTGGAGGAGCTGACGGACCTGCTCTTCGCGTGGCGCGCCGTGCGACACGTGAAGTCCAACGCCGTCGTGCTCGCCAAGAAGCACGCCATGGTCGGCATGGGCGCCGGACAGCCGTCCCGCGTGGTGAGTGTCGAGGTGGCACTGCGCAAGGCCGGGGAGCGCGCGCCGCTCTCGGTCATGGCGTCGGACGCCTACTTCCCCTTCCCCGATGGGATCCAGATCGCAGCCCAGGCCGGCGTCACTGCCATCATCCAGCCCGGTGGCAGCATCCGCGACGAGATGGCGATCGAAGTCGCCGACCGTCACCACATGGCGATGGTCTTCACCGGCCGCCGCCATTTCAAGCACTAGACCGATGGAATCGCGCTCCCCTGTCGACAAGGTCATCATCGCCGAGGCCATCCGCGCGACCGAGGCCGGAGCCATCGCCGCCGCCCGGCTGATGGGCCGTGGTGATCGGGAGGGCGCCGACCAGGCAGCCGTGACTGCCATGCGCAAGGCGATGGACGACGCTGACATCAGCGGCACGATCGTCATCGGCGAGGGCGAGCGCGATGAGGCGCCGATGCTCTATATCGGCGAGCAGGTTGGCAATGCTGACGCCGCCGTATCCATTGACATCGCGGTCGATCCGCTGGAGGGCACGAACCTCGTCGCAACCGGTGAGCCGAACGCGACCGCCGTGCTGGCCGCCTCTGAGCCGGGCGGCCTGATGCATGCGCCGGACACCTACCTCGAGAAGCTGATCGTCGGACCGATGGTCGCCGGCCACGTCGACATCAACGACCCGGTGGCCAAGACGCTGGGCACCATCGCCGAGCGGCTGGGCCGGAGCGTGTGGGACATCACGGTCGTGATCCTCGAGCGGCCGCGGCACGAGCAGCTCATCGCCGATGTCCGCGCGGCGGGCGCTCGGATCAAGCTCATCGGCGACGGTGACCTGACGGCCGCGATTTCCGTTGCCGTTTCAGGAACCGGCGTGCACGCCGTGATGGGAATTGGCGGCGCCCCCGAAGGCGTCCTGTCGGCTGCCGCGTTGAAGTGTCTTGGGGGCGAAATCCAGGCCAAGTTTCGGTGGCGATCGGACGAGGAGCGCGAACGGGCGCGGGTCATGGGTGTCGACGTTGACGACGCCGAGCGGGTCTACTTCACCAATGACCTTGCCTCGGGCGCAAACGTGGTCTTCTGCGCCACCGGCGTGACCGATGGCGAGCTCCTTCGCGGCGTCCGCTTCTTCGGCGGCGGGGCGCGCACCCACTCGCTCATGATGAGCTATTCGGGCGGGCTGGTCCGCTTCATCGACACGGTCCACATGTGGGACCCCGGCAACCCGCCCAAGGTTCGCCTCTAGGTTTCCGGTTCCCGCCCCGCCCCCGCATCACGTCAGAAGACTGCTGAAATATCGGTGCGTTAGAGTTCGTTGCGTCTTCGCCGCTGGTGCGAAGGTTCATGCGACGGGCGGGTGGCTCGAAATATCGGGGTGCGTTAGAGGCGCAGGGCCTGCGCAACGGAGCTCAGCTCAGTGACGAAGTCCTTGGATCAGACCAATCCGGGCCGCCGACGCGCAGAACCTCCTGGTTGGCCACCGTTGCGAGCAGATCAGCAACGGAGACCTCGACACGAAGGTCCGAACAGTTGCGCCACGGCCGCAGCCCCGGATCCAGCTCGGCGACAGGCTCCAGGGCGAATCGCCGTTCGTGGAAGCGCGGGTGCGGCACGATCAGGTCATGCTCGGGATCGGTGACGCATCGGCCATCGAAGGCGAGGATGTCGAGGTCGATCACGCGAGGACCCCATCGGCGACCATCGGGATCCCGGCCGAGCGCCAGCTCCAGGCGCTTGAGCTCGTTCAGGAGATCGGTCGGTGACAGATCGGTCTCGAGCTCCAAGGCGGCATTCAGAAATCGTGGCTGGTCCAGTGAGTCGCGGGGGGCGCTGTCGTACAGTGAGGAGACCCGCGTGACCAGGCCCAGACCGCGGAGCTCCGCCACGGCCGCGCGGAAGGCGGCGGCCGGTTCCCCCAGATTTCCCCCGAGACCGATAAAGGCGCGCACGTGCCCGCACTCTAGCGGATTCCCAGTAATCCACTGATAATCAGCCGGCGCTAGAGTCCATCTGGACCGAAGCGCTCGCCGCGGGGGGCGCGACGACTGCATCGGTGTCTTCACGCTCAAGGGAGACCGGTGGATTGTCGGACATCAAATACGCTTATCCATTGATCCTCAACAAGGTTGCATCGCCGCACTATGCGACGCCGACGCTGCGCCGCGCCCGTTTGTTGGACTGGCTCAACGAGGCTGCCGGGTGTCGAGCAGCCGTTCTTGCCGCCGATGCCGGATATGGCAAGACGACCCTCCTGTGGCAATGGGAGCGCGAGGTCGACTTCCCGTGCTACTGGTACAAGCTCGACCGTACCGATCGAGACTGGACGTTCCACATCAGCTACCTGATCGAGTCGATCAGCAAGCGGCACAAGGGATTCGGACGGCGAGCGCATTCGATGCTTCAACAGCTCGGCGGGCCAGGCTCATCGCGACCGGGCGTTGCGGCCTATCTCCTGGCCGAGATGCACGAGCGCCTCACCGAACCCTGCACGTTCATCATCGACGACTGGCAGTACGTCAACGCCGTGACGGAGGTTCGGGGCCTCTGGAACCAGATCCTGCGTGACGCGCCGCCGACCTGCCGGTTCGTGTTCGCCTCACGGGTCAAGCCCCGGCTCCAGTTCGCACGCTTCAAGACCCACTCGGGATACGCCGAGCTCAAGACCGATGCGCTCCGCTTCACCGAGCCGGAGATCGACGAGCTATTCCGCGACATCTACAACGATCCGCTCGAACCCACCGACGTCGCCGAGCTCGAGCGCCGCACGGAGGGCTGGGCCGCTTCGCTGCAACTGGTGGAGGTCTCGTTGCGCGAGCGTCCAACCCTGGAGGCTCGACGCGAGTTCATCCAGTCCATCACCGCCACCACCGACAGCGACCTGTTCGACTTCCTCGCTGAGGGGTTCTCGATCAGCAGCCGGAGGAGACGCGGAATTTCCTGCTCACCACCTCGATTCTCCAGCAGATCACGCCGGAGGTCGCCGAGCGCCTCGCCGGCGTCCACGACGGTCGCCGCGAGCTCGTCGAGCTCGAGCACACCGGGCTCTTCACGAATCGCCTGGACGAGCAGCGCTACCGCTATCACAACCTCTTCCGCGAGTTCCTGGAGAGACGGTTGATCGCCGAGCGATCGGATGCGGAGGTGGTCGGTCTCCATATCCATGCCGCTCCTACTTCGAGACCACCGAGCAGTGGCCGGAGGCAATCCATCACTACCTCCGTGCCGGCCTCCAGCGCCAGGCCGCGCGCCTTATCGCCAAGTACGGCGAAGAAGTCGTTTCATCGGGACGGCTCGGACTGGTAGACGAATGGCTCCAGCAGCTTCCACACGACATGATCAAGCAAAACGCGCGTTTGAGCCTCCTCTACGGAGAAGCGTGTGGAATTCGGGGCGAATGGGAAAAAGCTCTCGAAGCGCTGCAACACGCTCGCGACTATTTTTCGCGGAAAGGGGACCGGCGGTTTGAGGCGCTCGCATGCCTGAAGCTCAGCTCGGTCTACTCGAACTACGGTGACGCCGAGCGCGCCGCTGACGTTGCCGAAGCAGGCGTTGCGCTCGTTCCTCCCGATGCCGTGAGCACAAGTCTCAGGCTTCAAGGGAATCTTGCAATCACCCGAATTTGGCTATCCAGTCCCGTCGATATCGTCGTTCGTGAGTGTCAACGGGTCGCGGCGGAGGCCATGGCCATGGGGCTAGAACACTTCGCGGCAATCGGATTTCACAATGCGGGCGAAATGCTGCTCCGGATGGGTCGAATCCAAGATGCGATCGCGAATCTGGAAAAGGCGGCCCTATTCTGGGCCGATTCGCCAACGAATCCATTTGCCCACAACGAGGACCTAACCATGGCCCTATTAGTTGATGGACAGACAGAGCGCGCAGGCGTACTTGCCCTCGAGTCCATCCGTCGAACGGCGCCGTGGCCGCGCCCGAAGGCGTTTGCACTTCAATCTTGGGCGGCTGTGCTGACAACTGACGGTCGATTGACAGAGGCAGTCGACGTGCTGCGAGAGGCCACGGCGAATCGCGACGTCCTCGGAGCGGCGAACTCATTAATCGTCTCGAGGCTCATCGAGTGTATATACCTCAACAACCAATCGCGTCAGGAAATCCGGGCAGCCTGGGAATCCGTGCAACGCGGGCCACCCGCGGATCCGCGTCACACCGCGGAAGTCGCCGCATCGTCGGCGGTCGCTGATCATGCGAGTGATGGGTGTGGCGGGGAGTGCCAAGATCGTCTAAGAGACCTTGAGGCGGCGCGTCGTCATCTCCAGCATGTGCAAGCCTCGCGGCTTTACCTGCGGACCATGGGCGGCGTAAGTCTACGTCGCGGCAGTTGGCAGGGTCCGACTATTGCGATTGACAAGCGAAGGGTCCGAGGACTCTTGGC
>JBPCKH010000269.1:0-6445 GCA_051004475.1 Candidatus Limnocylindria bacterium
CGGCGACTGGGCCGAGCAGCTCATTGCCGAGAGCACCGGCAAGGCGGGCACTGGGGTTGTCCCGGTGGTCGGTGAGCCGGTGGGTGATCCGGCCGGGTACGGCGACGACCGTTGTTTCGTGTACGTCCGCCTTGCTGATGACACCGATCGCGTCATGAGCGCGCTCGCCGACGTGGAGATCGTGCTCGATGACCCGCTCGACATCGGGGCCGAATTCGTGCGCTGGGAGGTGGCCACGGCTGCTGCCGGGATCGTGCTCGGGATCGATCCGTTCGACCAGCCGAATGTCCAGGAGAGCAAGGACGCGACGAAGGAGCTGCTCGAGACCTATCGGTCCAGGGGAAGCCTGCCCCAGCCCGGACCGCTGGTCAGTGAGCCGGGAATCTCGGTGACTGCGGACCCCGATGCGCTGGGTGACACGCCGGTGACGGTGGATGGCGCCATTCGGCAGCTCCTGGATCTCCTCCAGCCGGGACGGGATTATTTCGCAATCCTCGCGTATCTGCCGCCCGATCCGGACGTGATGGAGCGCCTTCAGCGTCTCCGCAACCGCGTGCGCGAGACCCGTGGCGTGGCAACGACCCTCGGCATCGGTCCTCGCTTCCTGCACTCCACCGGCCAACTCCACAAGGGCGGACCCGCTACCGGTGCCTTTCTCCAGATCACCGCCGAACCGTCGCGCGACCTGCCGATTCCCGGTTGGGACGAGTCGTTCGGGACGCTGATCGCCGCGCAGGCCCTCGGCGACCTCACCTCGCTCCAGCGGCGCGGGCGGCGGGCATTGCGCCTGCACTTCACAGATCTGGACGCGGGTCTCGAGCGGCTTGAGACAGCCGTCGGTGCAGCGGGGTGACCGCACGAGTCCGCCGAGTCCGCCATCTACCCTTCCGGCGGGTGAGATTCACGATCGGAGCCGCCGAGCCGGACAATTCACCGCGCAGCGTGGTACACGGGATCCAATTGGCGGAGTCGGCCCACAAAACGCGGCATCCTACCGCCGGAACGGGTGGATGGCGGAGTCGTGTCGATGCGGCCGCACGCGCAGCATAGGGAGCCAGCATGCAGGTAGCGATTGCCGGATTGGGAAGAATGGGTGCCGGGATGGCGCGTCGGGCCGCTCGCGGCGGGCATGACGTGATCGCCTGGAATCGGACCGAGGCGGTGACCGTGGAGATCGCCGGCGAGGCCGATAACGAGGGCCGTATCGCCGTCGCCGAGCCGATCGAGCGGCTGCTCGAGATGATGGATGCTCCGCGCCACGTCGTGATCAGCGTTCCATCCGGCGCCGCCACTGACGCCATGATCGAGCAGTTGGCGGGCATCCTGGAGCCGGGTGACGTGGTCATCGACGCGGGCAACAGCCGCTCCCACGACTCGAAGCGCCACGCGGCGGAGCTTGCGGGACGGGGCATCGAGTGGCTCGATATGGGTGTCTCCGGCGGCGTGTGGGGCCTCCAGGTTGGCTTCTGCGCCATGCTGGGCGGCAAGCGCGAGGTCTTCGATCGGTTCGAGCCGGTGGTCAAGAAGCTGGCGCCCAAGGATGGCTACCTCTACTGCGGTGCAGCCGGCGCCGGCCATTACACCAAGATGGTCCACAACGGCGTCGAGTACGGAATCATGCAGGCGTACGGAGAAGGCTTCGACATCCTCCATGCCGGTGAGTACGATCTCGACCTGGCGGCTGTGGCCCGGATGTGGAACAACGGATCGGTCATTCGATCGTGGCTGCTCGAGCTGGCAGGCAACGCCTTCGAGAGGGAGGGCAACGACCTCGCCGGGGTGCATGGCTGGGTCGCCGACTCGGGTGAGGGACGCTGGACGGTGGCCGAGGCGATCGACCACGACGTCCCGGCGCCGATCATCACCCTGAGCCTCATCGAGCGATTCCGAAGCCGGCGCGAACCGGACTCCTACACCGATCGCGTCCTCGCCGCCCTTCGAAACGAATTCGGCGGCCACGCGATCAAGGACCGCACGTGAGCTTCCGGACCGGCAGCCGACCGGCCTGCCGGGCGGGCCACGGGGCTGGCCGCCGGACCGGCAGCTGCCCGCCTCGCGGCCAGAGGGCAACGGCGTGACCACCCGCACGGAGGACGAGCGCCCCACGAGCGTGCGGGAGCGAGCCCAGCCGGGTATGCGCGATGATCGTCAGCCGCGCCCGAACCCGCTGCGCGAAGGGCTTCGGCTGGAGCGCATGGCCGAGCCGTGCACCATGGTGATCTGCGGTGCGACCGGCGATCTCACCGAGCGGAAGCTGGCGCCGGCCCTCTACAACTGCCTGCTGGGCGGCTTTCTGCCGCCGGAGTTCACCGTGGTCGGCTTCGCCAGGCGCGAACTGGACGAGCAGGCATTCCGCGATCACCTGCTGGAGGGCATCAACGAGTTCAGCCGCAACCGTCCGGCGAAGCCTGCCATCTGGGAGTCGTTCGCCCGCGGGATCGAATATCACCGCGGCGACTTCGATGACCCCGCCGCGTACGCCGAGCTCTCGAAGCGGCTTGATCGGATCGACCGAGACCGCGGGACCGCCGGCAATCGGCTCTTCTATCTCGCCGTCCCGCCGGCGCTCTACCCCGAGATCGTCAATCAGCTCGAGAGCGCGGGCCTCGCAACGCCTGGCGATCGGCGCCGCAGCGGATCGAAGCGCGGTTGGACGCGGGTCATCGTGGAGAAGCCGTTCGGATCGGACTTGGCGAGCGCCCGCACGCTGAACCGCGAGCTCGCGGATGTCTTCAACGAGGAGCAGGTGTATCGGATCGATCACTACCTCGGCAAGGAGACGGTCCAGAACCTTTCGGTCTTCCGGTTCGGAAATGGCCTGTTCGAGCCGATCTGGAACCGCCGCTATATCGACTCGGTGCAGATCACGGTGGCCGAGACGGTCGGGGTCGAGGGTCGCGGCGAGTTCTACGACGCCACCGGAGCGCTGCGCGACATCGTCCAGGGCCATGCCCTCCAGCTGATGGCGATGTTCGCAATGGATCCACCGGTCGAGTTCCACGCCGAGGACCTCCGGGACGAGAAGCTCAAGGTGCTTCGCGCGGTGAAGCCGATGTCGCCCGCCGATGTGGCCACGAACACGATCCGTGGCCAGTACGTGTCGGGCTGGGTCGAGGGCGAGAAGGTATCCAGCTACCGGGACGCGCCCGAGGTGGCGCCCGACTCGCAGACGGAGACCTTCGTTGCTCTGAAGCTGGGAATCGACTCCTGGCGCTGGGCGGGCGTGCCGTTCTACCTGCGCAGCGGCAAGGCACTCCCGAGCCGGGTGACCGAGATCGCCGTGACGTTCAAGCAGGCTCCGCTGGCGCTCTTCGCGCGCGCCGGCGTTCCGCAGATCGACGCCAACGTGCTGGCCATCCGGGTCCAGCCCGACGAGGGGATCCTGCTGCGCTTCGGGGCCAAGGTTCCCGGGCAGGGCCTCCAGATCCGCACCGTCAACATGGACTTCCGCTACGGCTCCAGCTTCGCTGTCGATTCGCCCGATGCCTACGAAACCCTGCTCCTCGACGCGATGGTCGGTGACGCAAGCCTGTTCACCCGTGACGACGAGGTCGAGCGTGCCTGGGAGATCCTGGATCCGATCCTGAACGCGTGGCAGGCCGGGGACGGGGGCCCGCTCCACTTCTACGGAGCCGGCACCTGGGGCCCCCCGGCGGCCGATGAGCTTCTCGAGCGTGATCGGCGCGCATGGCGTCGGCCGTGAGCACCGCGCAGCCCCCGCAGTCGGAGGAGCAGGCGGTCCATCGGCGTCTCATGCGCTTTGGCGAGGCGGAGAGCCTTGCCACGCCGATGTGGGAAGAGCACGGCACGAGTATTCGGGCGATCGCCGGTCACCTCGCCTCGCTGTGGGACGCGCCGGTCGACCTCGACGACGGTGGCGACCCGCTCGTGATCGAGAAGGGGCTGCCACACGGCCGAGCCTCCGTCCTGAACCTGATCGTGACCGTCGTCGACGAGGCGGCAGCGGATCGCGTGGTCCACACGCTCGTTGGACTCGGTGTCCGGCACCCGTCGCGCGCAATCGTGCTGGTGCCGCACCAGTCCTCCGCCGGAGCCCCGCTCGATGCGCGCGTCAGCACCCACTGCAATGCCGTGCCTGGGGGCGGTGACCGGCTCTGCTACGAGGAGGTGGTCCTGACTGTCCGCGGCGAGGCGGCCGAGCACCTGTCGGGCATCGTGGCACCGCTCCTGATTCACGATCTGCCGACGCACATCTGGTGGCCCGGTGACCCACCGTGGGGCGACCCGGTCTTCGAGCAGCTCATCGAGATGGGGGATCGCGTCATCATCGATTCGGGAGACTTCACCGATCTGCTCGGTGGCCTGCGTCGCACCTCGTCGCTGCGTCGCCGAAGCGGGGTCGGTGACCTGTCGTGGGAGCGCCTCGCCTGGTGGCAGGAGCTGACTGCCCAGTTCTTCGACGCCCCTCGATTTCGCCGCTACCTGCCCAACCTGAGCCGGCTGCACGTTCGCTATGCAGTGCCGCCACCAGCCTCCCGGCGGCGTGACGAGGACGAGGACGTCGCGCCGGGCACGCCGGCCCCGATGGCGCAGGCACTGCTATATGCGGGCTGGATCGCGACGCGGCTCGGCTGGCGCCGGCACCGGACGATTGCGCCGCTGGCCGACGGCGGACTTCGCCTCCGCCTGGAGGGACGGCACGAGATGATCGACCTCCTGATCGAGCCGACCATTACCGATGACGTGCGACCTGGCGAGCTGATCTCGGTCCGGCTGCGATCCCTGGGGGAGACCGGCGCCGCCGAGTTCATCATCGATCGCGATGGTGATGACGCGATGGTCGCCACCAACGCCGACGGCATGACGGCGCTCCTGCGACGCGTCGCCATGGACTCGCAACGCGAGCCGGAACTTCTCAGCTCGCAGCTGATCATGGACGTCGCGGACCCGATCTACGCCGATGCGCTGCGCGCAGCCGCCATCCTTCTCGCCTCCTCGCGAGACGCCGCGGCATGACCCGATTCACCGTGCTCCGCAATCCTGCGACCGTCGCGGAGGCGACCGCCGATCGTTTCGTCACCGCGGCCCGTACCGCGATCGAGGAGCGCGGCGTGTTCCGCGTCGCGCTGTCCGGTGGTGGCACGCCGAAGCAGGTCTATCCGCTCCTGCTCGAGCCGATGCGTCGCGACGCCGTCGACTGGTCGGCCGTCGAATTCTTCTGGGGTGACGAGCGCGCGGTGCCGCCTGACCATCCAGACTCCAACTTCGGCGTTGCCTACGGGACGCTGATCTCCCACCTGCCCAGCGCGCGTCCGGACAGCATCCATCGCATGCCGGCCGAGGCGTCCGATCTCGACTCGGCAGCCCTCTCGCACGAGAGCGAGCTGCGGCTCGCCTTCGACGCGCGCGGCGACGACCCACCGGCATTCGACCTGATCTGGCTCGGGATGGGGTCGGACGGCCACACGGCAAGCCTCTTCCCCGGATCGGCGGGACTCGCTGAGGGCGAGCGCTGGGTCATTGGCAACTGGGCGCCATCGCAGAAGGCCTGGCGTATGACCCTGACCTTCCCGGTACTCAATGCCGGCCGGGACGTGCTCTTCGTGGTCACCGGATCCGACAAGGCCGATGCGCTGCGCCAAATTCGCGGCGGCGACTCGGATCTGCCCGCGGCGCGCGTGGCCGGCGACCAGGTCGAGTGGATCATCGACGCCGCAGCGAACTCCGGTGAGGAGGCATGACGGCCTCACCGCCGCCGCTCTCGCCGGACGCGCTGCGCATCATGGAGGCGCAGCTCAGCCGTATGCGCGGCATGCTCTATCGCTACTACGACCTGTTCTTCCGTTTCGTGTCGGGTGGACTCGTTGCATCGGGCGTGCTGTTCATCGGCGCATTCTTTCAGCCCACGCAGGCGGCCTCCCTGCTCCTGCCATTCGTGATCCTGTACGTCGGCTTCCACGCCGCGAACCTGTTCAGCTATGTCATCTTCGCCCGCACCTATGCCGCCTCCCTCGAGCGGCGGATCAACCGTGAGCTCGGTGCCGAGATCCTCGTGGCGCATCGGCTCGAGGAGGTCTACTTCGGCGCCCCCGGCGATCCGAAGCTCGTCGCGGCATCCCTGCGCCGGCCGCTGACGATGCTCGCCGCCGAGACGTGGCACTTCACCATCGCCGGCGCCGCATTCTTCGTGGTCGCCACCCTGATCGCCAACGTCACCGTGGCACGCATCGGCGAACCGTGGTCCGTCTACTACGTGCCGGTCGTGGTCGGGTGGGCGCTCCTCAATGGCGCGTACCTGGCGTGGTATTTCATCGTTGGCCGGGACCAGCATGCCATCGAGGCCGTTTTGCGTGACGCCTACGAGTCGGCATCGACGGACGTCGCATGATCGATGTCGCCGCTCGTCTGGCTGGTCGGAGCCCTGCTGGCCGGTATCGCCGGATAACTCGTCGCGTGGCCGGCATGGCAATCGCATCGCGCTCGG
>JBPCKH010000270.1:0-3484 GCA_051004475.1 Candidatus Limnocylindria bacterium
ACCGATCGCACGAAGGACAGCATCGAGCAGCTCGAAGGCCAGGAGATCCCCAATCCGATCACCGATGACGACGCCCAGCTCGGGGAAGTGGGCGACGCCATCAATCCCGCCGGCGAGACACCCGAGACCGACAAGGACGACGCCGGAGGACCGGCACCGCACATCACGCAGATGCCCCGGTAGGAACCACGGCTACGATGGTGGCGTGACGACGACCACCGCACCGACGACGCTCGACCGCCTCGCGGACGACTAATGGGGAGCCAGGCTGGAGCGCCATCCGGTTCACGCGACCGCGCTCGGCGACCGTCGTTACGACGATCGCCTGGAGGACAACTCCGCGGACGCTCGGCACTCGTGGCGGGCGCAGCTGGACGAGTTCGAGCGGCGCCTCAGGGAAGTGGGCGATGATGCCGATCCGGTCACGCGGGCGGCGCTTTCCGAAGCGCTGATCGCCGACCGCTGCTTCCTGGACGCGGATCTGGGCGCCTTCAACGTGGACCCGATGGACGGGCCACAGACCGACCTGCTCAGCATCCCGACGTATCAGCCGATCCGATCTCCCGCAGAAGCCGATGCGCTCCTCGCGCGATGGCGCGCCATGCCGGCATACCTCGATCAGGTGATCAAAAACCTGCGACGGGGAGCGGCCGAGGGACGCATCGGCGTTTCGATGCTCTGCACCAAGGTGACCGAACAGCTCGACGAGCTCCTCGCGCGTCCGGATGCGGACTGGCCACTGATGCAGCCGGCCAGCGACGCCCCCGAGATCCGCGGTGACCTGTTCGCCATCATCGGCAAAGGGATTCGGCCGGCGTTCGAGCGGTATCGGTCGGTGATCGTCGAGGAGCTGGCGCCACAGGCGAGGCCGGACGATCGACCCGGCCTCTCCCATATCCCCGAAGGGGCCGAGGTCTACGCACGGCTGGCGCGAGCGCATACCTCACTCGACGTCGTGCCGGCGGACGTGCACGCCATCGGCCTCGAAGAGATTCGGCGGATCGACGACGAGTTCGTGCAGCTAGGCACCGAACTGCTCGGCACGAGCGGCCTGGATGCCACGCTGAGGACGCTGCGCGAGGACCCGGCGCTTCACTTCACCACGCGCGAGGAGGTCGCGGCTGTGGCGAGAGCGTCGCTCGAGCGCGCCAACGCGGCCATCGGAGACTGGTTCGGACGCCTGCCCAGCACCCAGTGCGAGGTGGTGGTCATGCCCGCGCACGAGGAGAAGCATTCGACGATCGCCTACTACCGCGAGCCGGCCGCAGATGGCTCCCGTCCCGGGCAGCACTACATCAACACCTATGCCCCCCAGACGCGGCCGCGATACGAGGCTGAGACGCTCGCCTTCCACGAGTCGGTGCCGGGACATCACCTGCAGCTCGCGATCATGCAGGAGCTCACGGACCTTCCCGACTTCCGACGGTTCAATGGCAGCACCGCCTACATCGAGGGTTGGGGCCTGTATACCGAGCGGCTCGCCGAGGAGATGGGACTGCTGTCCGGCGACATCGATCGGTTCGGCGTCCTCTCCTTCGACGCGTGGCGTGCCTCGCGGCTGGTGGTGGACACCGGCATTCACGCGCTGGGCTGGACGCGCCAACAGGCGATCGACTTCATGGTGGAGCACACGGCGCTGGGCGAGAACAACATCGCCAACGAAGTGGACCGATACATCGCCTACCCGGGCCAGGCGCTCGCGTACAAGCTCGGACAGATGGAGCTGCTTCGACTGCGCGCCGAGGCACGTTCACGGCAGGGAGCGGCGTTCGACATCAAGCGATTCCACGACGTCGTGCTTGGCGAGGGCGCCCTGCCGCTTCCCGTCCTGCGCCAGGTCGTCGAACGCGCTCTCGCATAGACCGATGGAGCGGCGCGATCCGGATCGGATCCTCCAGGTCCAGCCTGACGCGGATGCGGATGTGGTCAAAGCCGCGTACCGAGTACTGGCACGCAAGGCTCATCCGGATGCCTCAACGCCTCTCGACGACGGCGCCGAGCGCCGCATGACGGACCTGAACTGGGCGTACGCGCTCATTCGCGATCCCGTGAAACGGCAGGTCTGGGAGTCGGACCGACGGCGCGCCCCGCCACCCACGCCGGGCGAGGACGCGACGCACGGTGCGGCGCGCGGGCCGTTGGGTGCCGATGGAGGCGGCACGCACCTTGATTTCGGGCGCTACGAAGGTTGGACGCTGGGTGACGTGGCGAAGCGCGATCCTGATTACCTCGACTGGCTCCGCCGCCACCAGTCAGGCGCACGCTACCGCGACGCCATCGACATCCTCCTGCGAAACGCGCGCACAAAGCGCTAAGGCAGCACCAGCGGTGCCGGTCGTGCGGCTGGGCGCAGGTTCCGTCACTTGGCACCACCCGTGCCGTCAGCCAACATCGCACCTGGCACTTTTGTCGAATGCCACGCCCAAGTGCCATGTGAGCCCCATTTTCAGCGATCTATGCCTGAGGTCGGCCCACTGATCGCCCCAAGTCGTCGCTTACGGCACCACGGTGCCAAAGACAAGAACTTCGGACAGGGGGCGGCACCGACCAATCGTCCGGGGCAACAAGGACACAGGTACGGCCCACGTGGCCCATCGTGACTGCGACACTCGATTCGTCATCGATCGGACGCGATATCCGCGTCCACCGTCCTCGGCGCGCGCTCTGCCCCGCGCGTCGCCACCTGGAGGCATACATCGACCATGCAACGATTCCGCAGCACTTGGCTGGCACTGATCGGAGGGGCACTCCTCGTCACGCTGTCCATCTCGGCGGCCTTTGGCGCCGCCCCATCCGGCACAACTGACGCCACCCGCGGCCAGACGATCGCGGCCTTCGTCCACGAGCTCGTCTTCGGCTCCGCCGACCAGAACGATGATGAACTCGGGCAGGAGGACGAAAACCTCGACGAGAACGAATCGGACGAGACCGATGAGACGGATGAGACGGATGAGCTCGCCGAAGATTCGCATGGCGAGTGCGTTTCGGAGGTAGCTCGCGACAAGGAAGCATCGGCTGAGTCCGGCGAGAACAACGGCACCGTCGTGAGCGAGGCCGCGAGGGTCACCTGCTGGGAGCCTGACGATGAGGAAGACCTGACCGATCCCGAGGAGGACGAGGAGGACGTCACCGAGGAGGTCGAGGACATCGACTCACACGGCGCATGCGTCTCCGAGGTCGCTCGCGACAAGAGCGCGATCGGCGGAAAGAACGACAACCACGGCGGCGCGGTGAGCGAGGCTGCCCACGACTGCGGAGCCGGGGAAGTCGTCGAAGAGGATGCGGCAGCCGTCGATGAGGGCGATGCCGAAGCGGCTGCGGCCAAGGAACAACGCAATGCCGAGAAGGCTGCCGCCCACGCTGCGGCACAGGCCGAGAAGGCAGCCGCCAAGACCGATCGAAAGGCTGAGCATGCCAATCGCGGCAACGCCAAGGCCAACAACTGCGGCGGCGGGAATGGCAAGGGTCACGGCAAGCCCGAGCT
>JBPCKH010000271.1:0-2632 GCA_051004475.1 Candidatus Limnocylindria bacterium
GCGTGCAGGTGGCGCCGATCTCGTCCATCGACGAACGCCCGGTCGGGAGCGGCGAGTTCCCCATCTCTCTCGACATTCAGCGTCGCTACTTCGCCGCGGTGCGCGGCAGCGACGAACGCTACGCCCACTGGCTCACCCCGATCTGACTTCGCCGCACCCGCCAGCGGCAAACCCTTGAGGAGAACGATCCCGATGACGCTTCCCCAGACCGAAACCGCGTCCGCCCTGAGCATCGAGCGCTGGTCGGCGACCAGCGGCAGCGAGCGCGGCAGCCGCGCCTCCCTCGTGCTCAACGGCGGCGGCCATCGCTGGCGCGCGCATGCCGATGGAAACGGCGCCATCGATGCGCTCATGCGCGCGGTGGATGACGCGTTGGCCCCGCTCCTCGGCGATGGAATCGTCCTCGCCAGCTATGACGTCCACGCCGCCGGCCCGGGCCACGAGACGACAGGGTCGGTCTCGCTCTCCGTCCGTTCGCGCGCCGATGACGATGGCCCGCTCTATCCCGGCCGTTTCGTGAGCGAGAACGTGCTCGAGGCATCGGTCGGTGCCTACGTCGACGCCGTCAACGCGCTCCTTGCCGATACCGGCGTCGACATCGCCTCCGCCGTCCCCACCCCAGGCTCGACCGATACCCACGACACTGATCCCGAGCACCGCACCGGCGCCAAGGAACGGATCATGTCCGCCTACAACGGCTAGACGCGCGTCCGATGCGCTCCGCGCGCCGCGACTCCGCCGATTACTCGCGACGCGGGTGATCAGGTCCGTCGGAGGCGTTCATTCAGCCACTTCACTCGTCTCGGGAGTAGATCGCGACGGTTTGGCGGATTCAGCGGCCGCGGGCGCGCCGGTCACTCCCCATGTGGGTACGTGGCCAAGTCAGGTTGCACCGCTGCCGGACCGGGGGCGCGGCGCGCGGCTTGCATGGCACGGCGACACGCATGGAGGCACCTCCCAATGACCAATGACACCGAGCGTCGCGAGGGCGGCGCGTGGATTGGCCAGCATCCCGACGAGAACACGGAGCAGGTTCGTGAGCAGCTCGACGATGGAGCCGAGCGGGTTGCGGTCACGAACAACGAGTCCGCCGACTCGCCGAACGACGAGGGCTGGCCGCAAGGGCACCGCGAGGGTGACCAGGCAGGAGGCGATGATGTCCGACGCGCGGGCGGGAGCCACTGATCCGATGGAGCAGGAACCAGATGCAACCAGCGTCAAACAGCCCAGCGGTCCTCCGCCGGACGAGGGACTCGCCTACGACCCATCGATGACCGAGGGCGACGAGGCCAACATCCCACCCGAGTCGGACGCCGATCCGGACAATGACGCCGACATCGGCGAGGGCTAGACGCCGGCCCGCTGCATGACCTCGGCCAATTGGGAACACCGAACAGCATCCTGGACAGCCGGGGCAGGCTGACCGCTGACGAGTACCTTCCAGATCCGCCAGCACCCCGCGCTGAGCCGGCGCATCCTGGAACCGATCTCGACATTCGCCGGCGTTGCCGAGTTGGCCGCATGTCACCATGAGCGGCTCGACAGAACTGGATACTTCCGGGGCCGCGACGCGGAATCGCTCGGGCACGGAGCCCGTAGCGTGGAGCGGGCGTTGGAGGTGATGCGCCACTCAGCCGGCGAGCATCTCGCCTCGGACCTCATCGAGGCGATTCCCGACATCGGGTTGCAGCTCCGGGTTCACATGAGGCGTGTATTTACGCCCCGAAATGATGAGATGGAGCGTCCCAATTCACGGGTGACGTGAATCAGGACGCTCCAACGCTCCGAAACGGCGCGCAATGGTTGTCTCGTGTGAATCTGGACGATTCGACAACAGGTCAGCTCAGGAGGCGGACACCGTCAGGGTGCCGCTCATGCCGAGGCTCTCATGCCCACCGAGCGAGCAGAAGATCGTGTAATCCCCGGGCTCAAGCTCACCGGTGATCGTTTCCATATCGCCGACGCTCAGGTCAGAGGTTGCCAGCAGGACCTCTCCGTCGGCGTCGCGGATGGATAGGTTGTGCGGTGTGGGGCCATCATTGGTGACGTCGATTGTGATGGCCGAACCGGAGACCTCGAGGTCGGACGGGTCGATCAGGAAGTCGGCCACGCTCACGACAAGCGCATCAGCCGACGGAGCGTCGGAAGCAGGCGCGTCCGAGGCGGGTGCCTGGCTCTCGGCAGCCGATGAGCATGCGGCGAGCCCGACCACCAGGGCTGGGATCAGGAATTTGATTCTCATCTGTTCAACCTTCTTGTACATAAAGAAGGGGCGGCCCGGACAATCCGGGACCGCCCATGGAGGGATGAGCTACTCGAAGCTCTCCGGCTGCGCGGCCACGATGGCCTCCGCAGGTGGATCGCCCAGCATGCGCATGTGCTGCGCTGCATCACGGTCGGCATCGGCTGCCGCCGCTGCGTCGCCGCTGCCCTGGGCATCGACGATCGCCTTTGTGGTGAGCACGTGCTCGGTGATCAGCTCCGCGAGGGCTTCCTCGGGGAGGCCGGTCGGACCGGCCAGAAAGGCGCTGAACTCGGGGACGTAGGTCTCCGTCAGGTCAGTGACCGCCTGATCCTGCACGGCCATGTCGTCGGTGGCCACACCCGTGGTGTAGTCGACGAAGAAGCCGTT
>JBPCKH010000272.1:0-18005 GCA_051004475.1 Candidatus Limnocylindria bacterium
GCACACTGTTCCAGTCGCGGTCGACGCCCTCCATGACCGGCGCCACCACTGCGCTGACGGCCGCTAGGGCAGGCCGTCGAAGAGGGAGGCTTCGCCGTCGACCGGCGCCGGCAGGGCAGAGACCGCCAGACGATAGTGCTCGGTGCCCAGCCAGGCGTCTCGCCGATCGGAGCCCCAATCGTGGAACGGTCCCGCCGATCCGGTCTGCGAAACGTGGCGGCTGATGGCGGCCAGCTTGAGCTGCGCCAGCTCGCCGAGCTCAATAGCGACGGTCGGCCCTGCGGAGGACCCGTAGCCCTGCACCGGTGGGCCCTCGCCGAGGGCAGCCAGCGCGCTCAACGGCACGACCAGGTCATAGAGCTTGGCGGCGCGCCAGGCAACCTGGTCCTCCTCGAGGTCGTCCTCGTAGGCGAGCGGCTCAGCCGCGCGGTCGTAGGCGGCGCGAACGGCGCGCGACAGGACCACGTGGTCGCTGTCCCCGGTCACGCCATCGGGGCCAAACGAGAGGATGACCTCGGGCCGATGCATCCGGATCGGCTCGACAATCCTGCCGACCAGGTTGTCGAAGTCCTGGCGGTCGAGGTCACCTTCGGCGTAGTCGAGCATGCGGACGACCCGCACGCCAAGCAGTGCCACCGAGCGACGGAGCTCGTCTTCGCGAACCGTGTCGATGTTGCGCCAGTTGATGGCACCCGTCTTGGCATCGCGGTTCTTGCCACCGGGGAGCGGTGACGCGACCGTCAGGCGGGCGTCGAACCAGCCGCGGGTGACGCACACGACAACGACGTAGGCACCGCTGGCCGCCGCGCTGGCGATCGCTCCGCCGAAGCCGAATGCCTCGTCCCCGGGATGGGCAACGACCACCATCAGGCTCCGTGCGGGGGCTCGCTCGCGGACCGGGCGCCAGATCGATGACACGGCCGGCAGTATACGGTCCTAGACACCCACCTCGACGGGGATCGCAGCATCGACGGAGCCGACGGAGAGACGGCCAATCATGGATGTCTCGATGGTGGGCGCGCGATCCAGGAAGCTGGCCTCCACGCCGATCTCGTTCACGCGCAGCACCTCGTCCATCGACAGGATCTCGTGGCGCAGGAGCAGGTTGAGCTCATCGCGCAGGTAGGTCCGCAGCATCTCAGGCCCGTCGGTGCTGACCGTGAAACGCACATCGTGATCGACCAGGGCACGGACGACACGCCTCACCTCGCTGATGCTGCGCAGCACCCGCGTGTTCAGGTTCGAGCTGGGGCAGACCTCGAGCACCGTGCCCCGCTCGCGCAGCATGCCCAGCACCCGAGGGTCCTCGGCGCTGCGCACGCCATGGCCGATGCGATCCGGCTCGAGCGCCTCGAGCGCCTCGCGCACCTCATCGGCGCCGCCGGTCTCGCCCGCGTGAACGGTCAGGCCAAGGCCCGAGCGCCGGCATTCCGCATAGATCTCGGCGTAGTCGGCGAGGCGGAATCCCTCCGTCACCGGGCCCGCGATGTCGACCGCGACAACGCCGCGGCTGCGCCAGCTGATGGCCTTCGAGGCGATGATCTCGTTCAGCTCACGACTGAATGACCGATCCATGCAGAAGACGATGCCGGCGCGCACCTGCGGGTACTCGAGGATGGCACGGTCCATGCCGCGAATTGCGGCCGCAATGATGTGATCCAGATCCTGCTCGCCGCCCCGGTTGCGCTTCATCGGGTTGAACCGAAGCTCGAGGCCGGTCACGTTGTTTCTGCGGTAGGCGCCGCCGATCACCTCGTAGACGCTACGCTCCACGGCGGTCGGGCTGGACTGGATCAGCTCGGTCCAGTGAAAGAGATCCAGGTAGGCATCGAAGCTTCGACGGCGGCGTCCGACCGTGATGAGATCACGGAACGCCCAGTAGTCCTTGGTCGGCAGCCGGATGCCCTGCGCATGCGCGATGCCCCACATGATCGCCGGGGTGACCGCGGCTCCCAGGTGCACGTGGAGCTCGGTCAGCGGCGAGCGTGGATCGAGTCGCGGGCGTTGCATCGGCATTCGTTCGTGGGTGTTCGGCGGAGTGTAGCCGATGCTAGAATCGGGCCGCCATGGACCTGATTCGCGACGTTGCCGACTGGATGTCCACCGGATGGGGGGACCGCCTGGGCTTCTTCTTCCCGCTCGCCTTGTTCGGCATGCTCGGCCTGTACGTGCTGTGGCTGATCGTCGGCTACCTGCGCGTCAGCCAGGTCGGGCTCAACGAACGGTGCTCCGACCAGGCAGTGGTGGCTCTGCCATCCGGCACCGAGTCGGTCGCGCATCCGCGTGGGGTCCCGTACTGCTCGTTCGATAGCCTCCAGTTTCCCCCCGAAGCGCGTTTCTGCACGAGCTGCGAGCGCGATCTGTCGCTCGACTGCACGAACTGCAGCGCAACCCTCTCCGCCGGCGATGCGTCCTGCTACCGATGCGGCACCCGGACCGGTGTCGCGGATGTACCCCAGCTCAGCTGATCGGTTGATGCCGGTCGGCGACCAGGACCGGATCGGCCAATGACCAGCACCTGCATATCGCCGGGCGCCGTGACCGATGGGAGCGGCTGGCCCCCTGGCTCATCGTGCTCGGCTTTGCCGGTGTGATCTTCAACTACATCGGCGCCGCGCTCTTCTTCATCGGCGACCTCAGCCACGCAGCACCATAGACCGATGCGGCATCGTGAGCTCAGCGTCGTGACCGGCGGCGCTCCCGTCCTGACCGACCTGACCGAACATTGCGCTGCCTTCCTGGCCGATATCGCCGATGAAGGTGATGGCCTGCTGACGGTGTTCGTCCCGCATGCGACGGCCGGGGTCGTGGTGGTCGAGCTCGGCGCGGGGTCGGATCAGGATCTCCTCGCGGCGCTCGAGCTGCTCCTGCCGCGCGACGACCGCTGGCGGCACCGCCATGGCAGCGCCGGCCATGGTGCTGATCACGTCCTGCCGCTCCTCGTTTCGCCTTCGCTCACTGTCCCGGTCGTCGCCGGCCGCCTGACGCTCGGCACCTGGCAGTCGATCGCGCTGCTCGACCCGAACGGCGACAACCGGCGCCGCACCGTGCAGCTCGCCTTCCTTCCCGGCTGACTCAGCGCGATTGACCCAGGCCGCGGACCTGGGCTGCCAGGCGAGCCGGGTCGGTCGTCGGCTCGTCGCAGGCGTAGCCGCGGCACGCATACGCCGTCGCGCGATCGTCCCGGGCCACCTTCCCGATATAGAGCGGCCACGTCGCGTGCGGGTCTCCATCGGCCATGCCGGTGAGCACGAGATCGGGAAGGAATGGGGCAACGGCCGCCTCGCGAAGGGCGCAGGCGTCATCCGAGCCCGGATCGCCTGCCACCACGACATCGATCTGCTCCCCCAGTGACCGATCGGCCGCGCAGAGCATCCGGCCGAAGGCGCTCGGTTGTCGTTCGAGGGCGGGCGCCACCGCGCGCAGGACCGAATGCGCGCGCCGGGCCATCTCCTCGTCCCCGGTAAGCAGCGCGAGTCGCTGGAGCACATCGGCGCCGATGCTGTTGGCCGATGGAGTCGCGTTATCGACCAGCCCGCGCGGCTGCGCCACGGTGCGATCGTGCTCGGACGAGGTGTCGACGAACGTTCCGGCGTCCGCGTCCCAGAAGTCGCGCATCGCGGTCTCGACGAGGTTTCGGGCGAGCGTGAGCGGTGCGGCTTCGCCGAGCGCGGCGTGGGTGGTGAGGAGCCCATCGGCGAGCGCCATGTAGTCCTCGCAGAATCCAGGCGTGTGGGCGCGGCCATCCCGCGCGGTCCGCCACAATCGGTCTCCGTCGCGGACGAGCTGTGCGTTGACGAATCCGATGAGAGCACGGGCGGCGTCAGCGTAGCGCTGCTCGCCCAGGACCAGGGCGGCGTGAGTGAGCGCCCGAAGCGCCAATCCGTTCCACGCGGCCAATTGCTTGTCATCGCGCGCCGGTCGAGTCCGCCTCGATCGGGCCGCGAGGAGCGCGACGCGACCGCGCTCGATCAGCGCGTCCGGCGCCTCGGTCCGGGCGGGCCGATGGAGCACGTTGGTCTCCTCCCAGTTGCCTCCGGCGGTAACGCCCCAGTAGGCGGCCAGTAATTGCCGCTCGTCCTCATCGAGGTTCGCACCGGTGAGGACCGACATGAACTCCTCAAAGGACCACACATAGAACCGACCCTCGACGCCCTCGGTATCCGCGTCCAGCGCGGAGGCGAACCCACCGTCGGGTGTGAGCAGCTCGGTTAGCATGAAGTCGAGCGTCGCGCGTGCCACCTCGGCGTATCGGTTCATTCCGGTCGCGCGGTAGCCCTCCAGGTAGGCGTGGGCCAGCAGCGCATTGTCGTACAGCATCTTCTCGAAATGCGGGACCAGCCAGTGGGCGTCGGTGCTGTAGCGCGCAAAGCCGCCACCGAGCTGGTCGCTGATGCCGCCGTCGGCCATGGCGTCGAGGGTGCGCGTCACCATGCTCAGCACGCCGGCATCGCCGCTGCGGCGCCACGCACGCAGCAGAAACTCGACGGTCATCGCCGGCGGGAACTTCGGGGCTCCGCCGAACCCGCCATGCGCAGGGTCGAAACTGGCGCCGATCCGTGCGGCGGCGGCATCGAGCTGGCGGCGCTCCGGATCGCGATCCCCCGCCGGCACGGAAATCGTGGCCTGGAGGTGCCCCGCCAGCATGCTGGCCTGCTGATCGACCTCGGCGCGCCGGGACCGATACGCGTCCGCGACGGAGGCCAGCACGCGGGGGAAGCCGGCCATGCCGTGGCGATCCTCGGGCGGAAAGTAGGTACCGCCGAAAAACGGCCGCAGGTCGGGCGTGAGGAAGACGCTCATCGGCCAGCCCCCGGAGCCGGTCATGGCCTGCACGGCGGCCATGTAGACGTCGTCGAGGTCCGGGCGCTCCTCGCGATCAACCTTAATGCTGACGAAATCCTTGTTCATGAGCGCCGCGATCTCGTGGTTTTCGAAGCTCTCGCGCTCCATGACGTGGCACCAGTGGCATGCCGAATACCCGATTGAGAGGAAGATCGGCCGGTCCAGCGTTCGCGACTTCTCGAGTGCCTCCGAGCCCCACGGATGCCAATCCACCGGATTGTGGGCGTGCTGAAGCAGATACGGGCTTGTCTCGTCGATCAGGCGATTGGGCATGCGATCAGTGTGGCACGCCGTCGCTCCGGTCCATTGCGGCAGCATCGCGGACGATCGTTCCGTCGCGCACCTCGATGACGCGGTCGGCGGACTCCGCGACGCCGGGATAGTGGGTCACGATCACGAAGGCGGTGCCGGTATCCTGGTGGACGCGCCGAAAGAGCGCATTCACGGCGGCTGCATTCTCGGAGTCGAGGTTGCCGGTCGGCAGACGCGATCCGACCCGTGCCACGGGCAGATGATGACGGAGCCGCACCTCGTTCGCGCATAGCCCCGCGGCACGGGTGGCCAATCGACAACGCGGGCAGCGACGCGCGGCAGCGGATGGCTCAGCGAGCCGTGGCCACGCCGAACTGCTCTGAGCAGAGCTTCGCGTACAGGCCCTCCTGGCGCAAGAGGTCGGCGTGGGTGCCACGCTCGACGATGTGGCCGCGTGCCATGACCAGGATCTGGTCGGCGCGCAGGATGGTCGAGAGACGATGCGCGATGGCGATGGTGGTCCGCCCCTCCATGAGACGCTGGAGCGCGGCCTGGATGAGCCGCTCGCTGACGGTGTCGAGGGCGCTGGTGGCCTCGTCCAGGATCAGGATGCGCGGATCCTTGAGGAGGACACGGGCGATGGCGACCCGCTGCTTCTCGCCGCCGGAGAGCTTGTAGCCACGCTCCCCCACCACGGTGTCGTAGCCGTCCGGCAGTTCCATGATCCGCTCGTGGATGGCGGCCGCACGGCCGGCTTCCTCGATCTCCTCCATGGTCGCATCGGGCTTGGCGTAGCGCAGGTTGGCGAGCACGGTGTCATGAAACAGGTAGGTCTCCTGGGTCACGAAGCCGATGACCCGCCCGAGCGCCTCGAGCCTGATGCCGCGCACGTCAACCCCATCGATCAGCACCGCCCCTGCATCCACGTCATAGAGCCGGGGGATGAGATAAGTGGAGGTGGTCTTGCCGCTCCCCGAGGGACCCACCAGGGCGATGAGCTGGCCCGGCTCGGCGCTGAAGCTGATGTCGTTCAATGAGAATGGCTGGACGGCGGTCGGCACTGCCCGACCCGCGGCCTCGGCCTCGGCTGTCTCGGAAGCCAGCTCGAGCTGCGCCTCCGCGACGGGATAGCGGAACGAGACAACGTCGAAGCGCACCTGGCCGCGCATGGTGGCCGGATGGAGCTCGGCCGCATCTGGCGCATCGGTGATCTCATGGTCCATCTCGAGGTACTCGAAGATGCGGTCGAAGAGTGCCAGTGCACCCTGAATTTCGACCTGGACGTTCAGGAGCTGACCGAGCGGAAAGAAGAGGCGCGACTGGAGGGTGGTAAAGGCCACGATGGTGCCGATGCTGACGTTCGTGTCGCCATCGATGATGAGCGACCCCGCCAGCAGGTAGACAAATGCCGGCATGATGCTGAAAAAGGTGCCGATCAGGGCAAAGAACCATCGACCGATCATCTGGCCACGCACCTGGAGGTCGCCCAGCCGCTGCGACTCGGCGCGGAAGCGCTCGATGCTTGCCTCCTGCTGCCCGAACGTCTTGGAGAGCAGGATGCCGGAGACCGACAGCGATTCTTCGGTGATGGCGCTCATCTCGGCCATCGATCGCTGCGTGAGCGTGCTGACCAAGCGCCGCACCTTTCCGACGCGATAGGTGATGTACGCAAAGAACGGCAGGAGCCCCAGGCTGAGCACGGTCAGCCGCCAGTCGAGGATCCACATCGCGATCACGGTCGTCGCCACCGTGGCGAAGTTGGCGAGCAGCGACGAGGCCGTATCGGTCACCACCGACTGCACGCCGCCGACGTCGTTGCTGATGCGGCTCTGGATCTCGCCGGTGCGCGTCTCGGTGAAGAAGCGGAGCGGCATCCACTGGAGGTGCGTGTAGAGCGCCAGGCGCAGGTCGTTCATGACGCGCTGGCCGACCACGTTCGACAGATAGGCCTGCCACACCCCGAGGGCGCTCGTGACAATCGGCAGCGCGATCATCAGGCCGGCCTGGACATACAGCAGCCCAAGGTCCTGCTCACCCCCGGGCAGCAGGTTGTCGATGATCAGCTTGAGCAGAATCGGGTTGACAACGCCGACGCTGACGGTGACAAGGATGAGCAGGGCAATCAGCCCCAAGCGGGCCTGATACGGACGGAAGAAGCCGGCGATCAGGCGGAGCGTCTTTCGCCCGGTGCCCGGACGCCGCGTCAGATCAGGCTCGGCTCCGCCGTACGCCCCACCCCAACCACCACCACCGCCCCGTCGTCGCGTCATTCCAGGATGATTGACGCAAAGGCCTGCGCCAGGCCGATCCCCTGCGGTTCGCCCACCAGCCGTGCCCGTTCACGCATCCGATCCCCGACCGACTCGGGGTCGACCTGGCTCTCGTGGGCCAGGATGGCGCGGATGCCGATGTCGAAGGTGTCGGAGATGTCGAGCCACAGGTTCGGCTCCTCGACGCCGGTGAGGATGACCTGCCGCACCTTCCACGGCTCGAGGTGCTCATCGCGCCAGAGCTCCGGGAAGTTCAGGTGATCGCGGGCCGCGGGGTAGACCGCCGCCAGCGTTGCCTCGCCGGTGGCGAGGTGGTCGGGATGGCCGATGAACGGGTTGTGATCGAGCCGGCGCTGCGGGTTCTGGGTGATGACCAGATCGGGCCGAAATCGCCGAATCTGACGCACGATGTCGCGCCGCAGATCGAGCGACGGGGTGAGATATCCGTCGGGATAGCCCAGGTGCACGATCTCGCCGACACCCAGGATGTTGGCGGCGGCGCGTTGCTCGGCGACGCGGGTGGCGGACAGTTGTTCCGGCGTGACGGCGGGGTCCTCGGTGCCCTTGCTGCCGTCCGTGGTGACAACGTAGTCGACCCTGACCCCCGACCCTGTCAGGTGCGCGATGGTGGCGGCCGCACCAAACTCGCCGTCATCGGGGTGGCTGATGACCACCAGCGCTCGGTCCAACGGGGTGATCAGCTCATGGGGTTCGAGGCGGCTCATGTGGCCATGCTACCCCGATTTGGATCGTCGCTCCGTTGACCCCGCGGGGTCTGCCGCGCATACTGCCCCGTAGTATGACAATCGACGCCGGCAGTGCTCACATTCGCCGCATCTATACGAAGGACAAGCGGGACCTCGTCACAAGGCTGCGCCGCATCGAGGGCCAGGCGCGCGGGATTCAACGGCTGGTGAACGAGGAGGCCTACTCCCTCGACATCCTGCAACAGGTAAAGGCGCTCACGGCCGCGGCCGACCAGGTGGCGTTGCTGATTCTCGAGGATCACATCGACGGCTGCCTGACCCATGCGGTCGAGACCGGCGAGGGCCAGCCATACGTGGACGAGGTGATGGCCGTGGTGCGACGGACCATGGGCCGCCCCGGCCCGCGGAAGGCAGGCTAGGGCCGCCACGCCTGATCGATCAATATCGGAGTGCCGCGGGGGGGAACCACGGCACTCCGCACGGCGAGTGTACCGCTCACTCACCGACCGAGCAAGCCCCGGGTTACTCGCCGAACATGGTGAGCTGGTCGCCACCGCGCTCGATGAGCGGGTCGAGCCCGAGCACGGGTTCCAACCACTCGATCCGCGCTCCATCCCGATCAACCAGCGTCTGAAGATGCTGCCACTTCAGGATGTGCCAGTTCTGGCGCTGCAGCTCATCGCGCAGCCATGGGGAGCGCTGGATCTTCCGGCGCAGCAGCTCGCCCCGTTCGGCCGGAATGACGAGGAAGCGGGCCTGGTCCCTGCCGAGCGGAATCTCGCGGCCGCGGCGGAGGACCGCCTCGCCGACCATCGCCGTCCAATCGACTTCAAACAGGAAACAGAGGCGGCCGCGCACGTACCAGAGCGCGTCGACCTGGCCCAGCGTCTCCGCCGGCGCGCGGACGACCAGCGGCAGGTAGACGCGCCGCTCGTCGTCGGTCAGGCGCTCAACGAGCTGCTGGCCATCGGCCACGCGGTCGTGCTCGCGTGCCGCGATCCAGACACGCAGCCCCAGCCGATGGCCGTAGTCGAGCAGCATCGCCAGGACCCGCGCATGATCCTCGGTGCGTCGGCTGAGGACATCCTCGGTAGCCAGGGAACCCTGCTCACCGGGCGACGCGTATGCCGACAGGCACGCGCGCACCAACTCCTCGTCCGGCGCCTGGAGCCCTGGAAAGAGGCGGTAAATGCGGTCGAAGAATCCTGCCTCGTCGATCTTACCGGCGGTCGCCAGGACCGACCAGGTCGCCCACTCCACGCGGTCGGCCAGTGGCCTCTCGGCGATCTCAGGCTGGCGCAGCCACCATTGCGGCTCGGCGGGGTCACCGATGCGCAGCAGGGTGGGATGGTCGTCACGCCACAACTCCTCGCGGATGAGCGTCCCGATCATCTGCGGACCGCCCGACTCGACGCGATCCGGCGCACCTGCCGCGCTCTCGCCTCGCCCCGTCACCAGGCGCTGCAGGATGCCGGACGAGCCAAGCTCCGCCACGATCGCGGCCACGACCCGGGTCAGGCCGGCCGGCTCACCGCGATCGCGTAGAAGGCCGATCACGGCGCGCTCGATCGAGGCCGCCAACTCCGGATACGTCAGGTGCCCGGCTTCGACGCCCAGCCGCAATGGGCTCGGGTTGACGGCATGACGGAGACGGTCTTCCGTCGATCGACGCCGAAAGTGGACGGCGATCGCGTCGCCGGATCGCCGAGACTCACGGTGGATCACATCGCGCAGATCGAGATCGGCGGCCGCGCCCGCCAGCGCCACGGCGAGCAGCCGCTCTGGATCCGCCCCTTCAAGCATGATGACGCACCAGCCACCCGGTTTGAGCGCGCCGGCGGCCGAAATCATCCCGTGGCGCAGCGCTGTGGCCTCCGCGGCTTCAGGATGCCCGATCCCGCCAAAGATCGGCTCGAGCCGCAATGTCTCGGCCGCCTCTCGCCCGAGGACGACCGACGTTGCGAGGTATTCGAATGCGAGCTCGTCCAGCGACGAGCTGGGCGTCGGCGCCGCCAGGATGAGGTCCCCCCCGTCTGCCGGAAGGTACTGGCCCGTCACCGAGGCTCGCGCCCGCAGCCAGAGAACGTTCGCAGCTGTCATGCCGCCAAGCTCGCTGAAGTCCGCTGCGAACCGCGCCTGGTGCCGATCGCCAAGCGCCACGATCGCCGCGCGCACCCCCCGGTACGCCTCCTCGAATGCCTGCCAGACGTTGACCTCGCGCTGATGACGGCTGGCCGGCTGCCGCACATGTCCCCCGGTGATGCGAAGTGAGGCCACTCGTCCGGGATAGCCATTCAGACGGCTGGCCTGCACCAGGCAGGCGCACAGCGCCAGCTTCATCACCGCGGCGGCGGCCGTGTCACGCAGCTCGGTGTCGATCTTGACCAGGATGGCGTGCACGGCGTACAGGTTCCGCGGGGTGTACATGTCGAGCAGCTCGTCCACGAGATCGTCCCGGCCGTCGAGTACCGGGAACCGACCCCGCAGCTCCTGGTAGGCCGGGCTCCGTCGGAGCCCGTCCGCGGCGGAGATCGAAGCCGGATCGGGACGGACCGTCGAGGCATAGCGCGGCCGTTCGGCATCCGAGCTCGGCGGATCGACCGCCTGCGGCGCAGGCGGCGGACCCCCAGCCTCCCCGATGGTCAGGTCGAGCTCATCGGTGACGATCTCGCCGTCATTGTCGTCTGCAGGTCGTTCGACCTGAGTACGGCCCGGCTCGGCAATCGGACGCTCGAGACCCAGCTTGGCGAGGTCCCCGGCATCGACCGGCGCGGAGCGTTCCTCCGGACCACCGCGACTCGCGTCACAGGCGGGGCATCTGTAGATCTTGCGGCCGGGAGCGTCACCGTCGCGCGGCCAAATGAACTGCTCGGCAGTCACGGGCAGGCGGCAGGCGGCGCACCGCGTCGCATACAGCTCTTCGATGTGCTGACGCAGCGGTACATCCACCCGTCGTGAGCCCGCAAGTTGCGCAAACGCGCCGTCGAGAAACGCCGGCTCGGGGGCCGTCAGCAACGCGATCGCCGCCAGTTGCGCCAAGGGGCTGGGCTCGGCGGCCACCGCGCGCATGCCGGCCGCCACGGCGCGGCGGGCCGTCCAACCCGTCCCGGCCCACGGATCGAGCACCGTGTCGCCCGGACTGGCGAATGCGGCCAGGGCCGCATCAAGTTGATTGTCGGCCGGAGCCGGGTGATATCGGTCGAGGAGCGCCAGGCCGGGGAGGCGTCGCGGCAGGATGACGTAGTCGAGTCCCGCCCGTTCCGCCTCGCTCATCCTATGACTCTTCTACCAGCTCCTCTTCGAGTTCGGGCTCGCTGGAGTACTCCGGGAGGGTGGTGTCGAGCTCCTCGACCTCCTCCGAGTCCTCATCGGCCTCCTCGACCTCGTCGTCGTCATCGTAGCGAAGTGCGGTGCCCTTGATGTACGGTCTGACGCCGGATCCGGTCTGGCCCTGCGTCGGGAACGAAACCTTCCCGAAGTTGTTCGGATGGGTGAATGCCTCCCGAATCATGATGAGCACTTCGCCGCCGGCTTCGTGAACGGTGGTGATGGCGGCGTCGTACCGATTGCCGCCCGCGATGAGCTTGAGCAGACGCGCGGCGATGCGAGGCTCAACGCTGCCGATGGCCGTGCCGCCGACGCTGGCCACCAGCTCGTCGCCACGTACGTCGAGGGTGATCGCATCTCCCGGCGAGAGGGGGGCCAGCATGCGCGGCGCGGCGAGATTGATGAGGCGCGCCCGACCGGTCTTGCCCATCTCCTCGATGAAGAGGGTGGCGGGCGCCTTGTCCGGGCGCCCCTTGCCGTTGACCGCCGGTCGCTTGACGGCCATCAGCACCCGCAGGCGCTCGATGTTGCGTTGGGCAATGCGGTTCGTGGCATCGCGCTCGAGCGCCTGTTCGTACGCCGTGAGCGCCTCCGCGTGACGTCCAAGCTCGGCCAGGGCCTTGCCGAGGCGATTGCAGGCATCGATGTCGGGGCCCAGCTCCAGGAGCTGGCGGTTGGCGACGACCGCGTCCTCCCAGTCACCACGCGTCGCATGCGCGATCGCGGCTTCGCTGAGCTGGCGTCGCTGTCGGGTGGTTGTGTCAGCTTCTCCAAGCGCCATGAGCGATGTGAGCGTCTCCGAGTAGCGGGGTGTCAACGGCCGAGGCCGGCCGAAAGCGACCTCTTGTACCACCGGCCCCGAAGGGTGTCAACGAAGCACCCGGAGCGGATGCCTCAGGGTCGGTGCATGATCACGCCCACCACGAGCCCGAAGAGGAGCAACGCGCCGAATTCAACCGCCACGCTCCGGCCGGAGGCGTCGCCGCGAAGCATCTCGACCGCGCCGCTCCAGGAGTAAAAGGCGAGGGCCATCAGGGCGGCCATGATCGAAAACGGGACGCTGAGCAGCACGGCGCCGAGGCCGACCTGCACGACCACCAGCACGTGCAGCAGCGCCTGACCGACGCCCTCGACGCCCATCGTCTCGCGCGACTCGGAGGCGCGAAGCGCAAGCGGGAACGTCAGTACCGCCACGAGGATGAGCGGCGTCGGCCACGTGCGGGGGCCGAGAAGGAAGAGGATGCCGGCGGCTCCGCCGAAGAGGATCACGACGAGCATGAGATCACCGATGGTGCGGCCACCGGTTTCCCGCTCCAGGCGCAACTCGAGATACGTGACCGCCCATAGCAGGACCGCCAGGATCGGCACCAACAGCAGGCTCAGGCCACCCGGGATCAGGCGACCGAACAGGGTGGCGGCGATCCCTGCCGTGGCCGGAATTGCGTAGCGCGCAAGCCCAAGGTCCGAACGCGCCGGGCCGATGATGCGGATCGCCACGATACCGCCGAGCAGCAGCTGTCCGGCGACCGCCACTGCCAGCCAGACCGGCTCCGCGAACCAACCCGCAGCCGCGACCACCGCCTGTGCCACGGCCAGCGGGATCAACGCAGGCCGATCGATCCGCCGCAGTATTGCCAAGCGACGGCGATCACCGAAGAGTCGACTGATCACCGCAGCATGCCGAGCAGGTCGTCCGCGCTGCGCGTCGCGAGCAACTGGTCCGGGCCGAGCCAGGCGCGGCGCGCAAGGTCCACCGCGTAGTGCTGCTGGCGGAGCTCTTCGGTGCGATGCGCGTCGGAAGCAACGGTCAGGCGTGCCCCGGCGCGGCCCGCGGCCCGCGCGAGCGGGTCGTCGAGATCGAGCCGCGGACTTCCGTTGATCTCGAGCGCCGTTCCCGTCCGCGCGGCCGCCTCGAAGATGCGAGGCCAATCGAGCGGAAGTGGGTCGCGCCGGTTCACGATGCGCCCTGACGGGTGGGCGATGATGTCGACGTGCGGATGCTCGATGGCCGCCATCGCGCGGGCAGTCAGCTGCTCGCTCGACTGGGCGCGACCGGTGTGAATGCTGGCGATGACGACGTCGAATCGAGCCAGGACCTCATCCGGATAGTCGAGCGACGCATCGGCCCTGATCTCCAGCTCGGTGCCATGCAGGATCCGAAACGGCGCCAGCTCCAGGTTCAGCCGCGCGATCTCCATGCGCTGCTCCTCGACGCGATCGGGCGTCAGCCCGCGCGCCACCCCGAGCGAGGGCGAGTGATCGGTGAGCACGATCCATTCGTGCCCGATATTGCGCGCCGCGCGCGCCATGACCTCGATCGTGTCCACGCCATCGGTCCAGCTCGAATGCGTATGGGTATCGCCTCGGATGTCGTGGTTGGTGACGAGCGTGGGCAGGGAGCCCGTGCGCGCGGCGTCGATCTCACCGTCTCCCTCGCGGAGCTCGGGCGGCACCCACGGCAGGTCCAGCCGCTCATACGCCTCCGCTTCGTCGGCGACCAGCAGCAGCTCGCCGCTCTCGATGACTTTGAACCCCTTCTCCGACAGCGACCAGCCCCGATCCAACGCCATGCCGCGCAGTGCGATGTTGTGGTCCCTGCTGCCGGTGAAGTGGAGGAGGTGTGTGCCCCAGGCGGCTGGCGGGCAGACCATGAGATCGACCTGCGGGCCGTCGCGCAGCACGATGCTCGACTTGTCGGTGCCCGCCGAGAGGACCTTCTCGACCTCCGGGAGGCCGTCCAGCGCGGCGATAAGTGCCTGAGGATCGTCAACGGCGGCGAGCAGGTCCAGGTCGCCGATGGTCGGCCGGCGGCGTCGCAGGGACCCGGCCACCTCGATGCGGTGAACGCCGCGCACGTCGCGCAGGCGGGCCAGCAGGTCTGCGATGAGCGCGTCGGCGTCGTGAATCAGGAGGCGCGTGCTTCGTCGCTCGATACGCGCGATTCCCTCCAGGATGTTCTGTTCGGCGCGTGCGGAGAGGCCCTTCACATGGCGCAGTCCGCCGGACTCGGCCGCAGCCCGCAGGCCGTCAAGCGAGTCGATCCCGAGCGTTTCGTGGAGGAGCCGAACGGTCCGCGGGCCGACGCCCGGCACGCGCAGCATGTCCAGCACGCCATCGGGCACCTGTGCGCGCAGCTTGTCGTGGTAGGCCAGCCTTCCGGTCGCGGCCAGCTCGGCGAGCTTCGCGGTCAGGGCCGCCCCGGCGCCCGCCAGCTTCGGTGGCTCGCCACGTTGATAGAGCGCAGCCACGTCGTCGGGATATCGCTCGATGATGTCGGCCACGCGCCGATACGCGACCGCCTTGAACACGACCTCACCGAGGATCTCGAGCATGTCGCCGATCTCGTTGAAGATCCGCGCCAGCTCCGCGTTGGTGATCGTCGTGCCGCCGCTGCGCGACACGCTCCGTGGCCGAGGCATCGGCCAATTCTAGATGGGCGTCGCCTTCCGTCCGTACTGCGCAGGGTCGCCTTGGATTCATTCGGCGCTGGATCTCGCCGAAATATCATTCGGGATCTGGCATGCGCAATGACCTCGCGCAGCCGTGAGCGTCGCCGGCATCGATATTTCGGTGGAGTCCGGCCCGAAGCCCATGCCGCGCCGGAAGCGACCGAAAATATCGGTCCGGCTTGAGCGTGATGCCCGCGCCTAGCGGAAATATCCGCCGAACCCGGCGCAGCGCCGCCTATGCCCCGATCGGATGCCAGACGGTCTTGATCTCGACGAATTCGCCGATGAGATACGGCGACTGCGCGCGCTCCGACAGCCAGTCGTACCGTTCGAGGCCGGCGGGCGGCGGTCGAACAAAACGCTTGACGTTCTCGACAGCGATCTCCTCGAGCTTGGCCGCATCATCGGTGGAGGCTCCGAAGGCGTCGAGCGCGTTGACATCCATGTGGCCGGCCAGGTGGACGATCAGCTCGCGGCGAAACCCCGTGACGAGGTTGACGACACCGCCGGGCACGTCGGACGTGGCCAGCACCTCGGTCAGCGTGACCGCCGGCAGGGGCCGCGTCTCGGAGGCGATGACGATGGCGGCATTGCCACTCACGATCACCGGCGCCAGCCGGCTCACGAGCCCTAACAGCGACGACTCCTCCGGGGCGATGATCCCGACCACGCCGGTCGGCTCGGGTACGCTGAAATTGAAGTAGGAGCCGGCGACCGGGTTCACGGTACCGATCAGCTGCGGATACTTATCGGCCCAGCCGGCGTACCAGACCCAGCGGTCGATGGCGGCATCGACGCTGCGTGCAGCCCGCGCGCGTGAAACGCCTTCCGCCGCCGTCACCTCAGCCATAAACTGGTCTCGCCGTCCCTCCATCAGCTCGGCGATGCGGTAGAGAATCTGCGAGCGGTTGTACGCGGTCTTCGACGCCCAGCCGGGAAATGCCTTGCGCGCGGCCCGGACTGACTCGCGAATGTCCTTGCGCGTGCCGCGACTCGCATTCGCCAGCAGAACCCCTCTGGCGCCGAACACCTCGTAGGCGCGTCCGGACTCCGTGCGCGGGAACGCCCCGCCGATATAGAGCTTGTAGGTCTTGCGCACGCCGATCCGATCGCCGCCACGCGCCGCCGCCCCGTTCGTGGTTGCCAACGGCTGCGCCGCTCGTTGGTCCAGGGCCGACGCTTTCCGCTTCCCGCTCGTCCTCGTTCGGGTGGCCATCAGCCCCGTTGCTCCGTCTCAGGGCGCTCGACGAGGAGCGTAACGGCCGGCTCGTCGGCGACCGGACGATGTTCGACTCCCGACGGCACGACGTACAGGTCTCCCACCGCCAGCTCCACCGGCTCGGCGCCGATCATCTCGATCCGGAACGAGCCTTCCCAGCACAGAAAGAGCTCGTCCTCTTCATGGGTGTGCCAGTCGAAGGCCCCGTCGAGACGCGCCAGGCGGACGATCGTGTCGTTGGCGGTGACAAGGTCCACCGGCCGCCACGGATCGGGGGTCGCCGCAGCGACCCCGGGGATCGAAACGACGCTCATCGGCCGTTCTGCCCGTCGCCGGACAGGTCCAGGTAGGCACCCAAACCGTGGATGCCGCCCTCGCGACCGTGCCCGGACTCCTTGTAGCCGCCGAATGGAGAGGTCGGATCGAAGCGGTTGAAGGTGTTGGCCCACACCACGCCGGCACGCATGGCGTTGACCATCTTGAAGATGCGGCTTCCCTTCTCGGTCCAGACACCAGCCGAGAGCCCGTACGGCGTGTTGTTCGCCTTCTCGATCGCCTCCTCCGGCGTGCGGAAGGGGAGCACCGACACCACCGGGCCGAAGATCTCCTCCTGTGCGATTCGATGCAACATCGACACGCCGGTAAACAGCGTCGGACGGAAGAAGAAGCCGCGCGTCGGTAGCTCGCAGTCCGGCTGAAAGATCTCGGCGCCCTCCGCGATGCCCGACTCGACCAGCTCCTGCACCTTGGCCAGCTGACCCGCCGAGTTGATGGCGCCCACATCGGTGTTCTTGTCGAGCGGATCGCCCACGCGCAGGGTGCCCAGCCGGGCCTTGAGCTTGTCGAGCAGCGGCTCGTACACGCTCTCCTGCACGAAGAGGCGCGAGCCGGCGCAGCAGACCTCGCCCTGGTTGAAGTAGATGCCGTTGACGATGCCCTCGATCGCCTGGTCCAGCGGCGCGTCGTCGAACACGATGTTGGCGGCCTTACCGCCGAGCTCGAGCGTCACCTTCTTGCCGCTCCCCGCCAGCGCGCGAGCGATCATCTTGCCGACCGCGGTCGAGCCCGTGAAGGCGACCTTGCTGACGTCGGGGTGGGTGACGAGCTCCATGCCGATCTCGCCCGGCCCGGTGATGATGTTCACGACGCCCGGCGGCAGATCTGCCTGGCGCACGACATCGGCGAACAGGTAGGCGGTCAGGGGCGTGGTCGATGCCGGCTTCAGGACGACGGTGTTGCCGGCCGCCAGGGCCGGGGCAATCTTCCACGCCAGCATGAGGAGCGGGAAATTCCAGGGGATGACCTGCGCCGCCACGCCCAGCGAGCGCGGATCGCGGTTGGGGAAGGCGTACTCGAGCTTATCGGCCCAGCCGGCGTAGTAGAAGAAATGGGCGGCCGCGAGGGGCACGTCGACGTCGCGTGACTCTTTGATCGGCTTGCCCGAGTTCATGCTCTCGACAACGGCGAACTCCCGCGAGCGCTCCTGCATGATTCGCGCAATCCGGTACAGATACTTTGCCCGCTCCCGACCCGGCAGCTTCGACCAGACAGACCGATGCGCCTCGCGTGCCGCGCCGACCGCGCGATTGACGTCCGCCTTCGATGCATGGGCGACCCTGGCCAGCGGCTCCTAGGTGGCAGGGTTGATGACGCTGAACGTCTTGCGCGGCTTCGACGCGGCGAACTCGTTACCGATGAAGAGCCCGTACTCGGGCTCGATCCGGATGTGGTCGGTCGCCTCCGGCGCCGGAGCGTACTCCCACGGATTGTCGCCGGCGGCCAGGCCCCACGAGTTTGGAGCCGGACGGGACTCAAGCTTCTTGGTAAGGGTCATCGGGCGTGATTATCGCACTGTAGCCCGACGCCGCCGATGGATCGCGGGATCGACGCCCGGCGATAGACTCGCGCGCAGCCTCTACGATGCATCGGCATGGAT
>JBPCKH010000273.1:0-2906 GCA_051004475.1 Candidatus Limnocylindria bacterium
ACGCGACACAACGGTCCGGAGCTGAGGGACACCCCCGTACCATTACGCCATGCGAGCCCGATCAGCGCGACAGACTGCCGAGTCCGATGCCGTGGTCGTCGGTGGCGGCCCGAACGGGCTGGCCGCAGCGATCGTCCTGGCGCGGGCCGGACGGAGCGTGCGGCTCTTCGAGGCGCGCGACACCCTGGGGGGTGGCTGCCGCTCAGCGGAGCTGACACTTCCGAGTGTGATCCATGATGTCTGCAGCGCCGTCCATCCGCTCGCCCGCTCCTCGCCACTGTTCCGGGAGCTCCAGCTCGAGCGCCACGGGCTCGATTGGATCGAGCCGCCGATTCAACTTGCGCACCCGCTCGACGACGGATCGGCCGCACTCGTCCATCGTGATATCACCGACACGGTGGCAACCTTCGGCGACGACCAGGACGCACGAACGTACGCTCGCTGGGTCCGACCGCTCGTCGAGGACTGGGAGCTCATCGTCAGCTCGCTGCTGGGTCCGATCCGACCAGTTGCGCTGGCACGTCACCCGTTCGCCCTGGCGCGCTTCGGCATTCCGGCGCTGGCCCCCGTCGCCACGCTTGCGCGCCGTTTCCGCTCGCCCACGGCCCGCGCGCTGTTCGCTGGTGCCGGCGCCCACTCCTTCCTGCCCCTGACGGCACCGATGAGCGGTGGCCTCGGGCTGGCGCTGCTAGTGAGCGGGCATGCCGTCGGCTGGCCGATTCCGCGTGGCGGCTCCCAGCGCATCACCGATGCGCTGGCATCGGTCCTCCGTGAGCTCGGAGGCAAGATCGCTACCGCCAGCGAGGTGCGGACCCTGGACGAGCTTCCCTCGCATCGTGCCGCGCTGCTCGACCTGACACCACGGCAGATCCTGGCGATGGCCGGCGATCGACTCCGCGGCACCTATGCGGCGCAATTGCGCCGGTACCGGTACGGTCCGGCGGCCTTCAAGCTGGATCTGGTGCTGGATGGGCCAATCCCGTGGCGTAACCCGACGATTGCATCGGCTGGAACGGTCCATCTCGGGGGGCGGCTCGACGAGGTGATGGCCTCGGAGGACGCGGTGGAGCGCGGCCGCATTCACGACCGACCGTTCGTCCTGTTGAGCCAGCCGTCGACCTTCGACCCGTCGCGAGCACCCGCCGGACAACACATCGTGTGGGCCTACTGCCACGTGCCGAACGGTTGGACCGGCGACGCGACCGAGTCGATCCTGCGCCAGTTCGAGCGCTTTGCGCCGGGCTTCCGCGACCGCGTTATTGCGCAGCACGTCCTGCGTCCGTCCGAGCTGGAAGACTACAACGCGAACTACATCGGCGGCGACATCAACGGTGGGCTCCAACACTGGGCGCAGTTCTTCACTCGACCCGCGGTGCGCTGGGATCCGTATTCAACGCCGGATCCGGGCATCTTCATCTGCTCCGCCTCTACTCCTCCCGGAGGTGGCGTGCACGGGTTATGCGGGATGCACGCGGCCCGATCCGCACTACGCCGTCTCGGGGACTGATCCGCCCCTGCATCGGCGAGCAAGCCCTGGCCGGCTCAGGCACCGATGCGCCGCCCACCCCTAGACTGAGCGTTCATGTTCGAATCGATTCATGTCGTTGGTAACGGTCGGGCCGGAGGTGTGCTCGCGGCGCGGCTTCGGGAGCGTGGCATACGCGTCACCGTGGCCAGGCGGCTCGATCCGGACTCTCAGCTCGTGATCCTCGCGGTTCCCGATCGGGTAATCGCCGAGGTCGCCAAGAGCGTTGCCACCGGAGCGTGGGTGTGCCACGTCAGTGGCGCGACGCACCTGGCGGCGCTCGAGCCACACGAGCGAAGGTTCAGCGTGCATCCGCTGCAGACGCTGACCATCGAGCGAGGTCCCGAGCAGCTTGATGGCGCGTGGGGCGCCATCAGCGGCGAGACCGATGACGCCCTGGCGCACGCACGATGGCTTGCGGAGACCCTGGGACTGCAACCCTTCACGGTCGCCGATGCGGACCGCACCCTCTATCACGCTGCGGCGGTCATCGGCGGCAACTTCCTCGTGACGCTGCACCAGGTCGCCGCCCAGCTGCTGGCGAAGGCCGGCGCGCCGCCGGAAGCGATCGTGCCGCTCATGACCCGAACCATCGAGAACGGGTTCGACCTGACCGGACCGATCGCGCGCGGCGACTGGGCGACCGTCGACGCGCATCTCCAGGTCCTTGCACAGCGGGCTCCCGAGCTGGTGCCGCTCTACCGTGCGCTGGCGGACGCAACGCGCCGATGAGGATGGTCCGGGCGATCGCGGAGATTCGCGCTGCGCTGCGTCAGCCTGCCGGGCGCATCGGCCTGGTACCGACCATGGGCGCGTTCCACGATGGCCACCTGTCGCTGATGCGCGCTGCGCGCGGGGCCTGCGACGTCGTCGTGGTCAGCTTGTTCGTCAATCCGTCGCAGTTCAATGCCGCCGAGGACCTGTCGCGCTACCCCCGCGACGAAGCCGCCGATGCGCAGGCAGCTGAGAAGATCGGCGCCGACCTGCTCTTTGCGCCGTCGGCCGATGAACTCTACCCCGCTGGCTTCGACACCTGGGTCGAACCGAGCGCGCTGGCGAACGTGCTCGAGGGTGCGTCGCGCCCGGGCCATTTCCGCGCGGTGGCAACGGTCTGCACGAAGCTATTCGCGATCGTGCGGCCGGATGTCGCGTACTTCGGTCGTAAGGACGCACAGCAGGTGGCGGTGGTCAAGCGTGTCGTGGTCGACCTGAATCTGCCGATCGAGATCCTGGCCCTACCGACCGTCCGTGATCCCGACGGGCTGGCGCTCTCGTCGCGCAACACGTTTCTCACTCCCGCCGAACGCGCCGTCGCCGTGACGCTGCCGCGAGCGCTCAACGCCGGCGCGGCCGCCCATCGGTCCGGCGCTGACTCGGTGAC
>JBPCKH010000274.1:0-6794 GCA_051004475.1 Candidatus Limnocylindria bacterium
AAGCGACCCTCAGCGGCCAGCATCAGGTAACCCCGGCAATTGGTATTGACCGGGCAGCCTTCCTGGCACTCGATGTTGCACTGAAGCCAGTCGACGCCGACCTCGGCAGTCTGGAACCTCAGCGGAATTGCGGTGTCGCTGATCACGGCGTCGTTGTCGCTCTCCGGGCGGCTGTTACCCAAGGGGCTATCAAAGGAGCGGCAAGACCGATGCTACCCGTTCGGGACCATACGGTGCAAGGCGACCGGCTCCGAAGCCGGCGGATGACCCGTACGTCCCATATCCCCCGAGCCTGCAGGGCGCCAGGGTTGGGAGCATGATCAGCGTCGTCTCACGACGACGAACGGCGACCCTGACCGGGCCGTAGCGGTCAGTTCGCAAAGTGGGTGGCCATCACCCGTCGGACCAGCGGAGCGGCATCGGTACCGCCCGTTCCAAGCGCGATGAATGGCAGGATGGTGGCGACGCTGATGGTGGGGTCATCGGCCGGCGCGTAGGCCGGGAACCAGGCGTGAGGATCCGACGTGCCGGTCTCGGCGGTCCCTGACTTACCGGCGACCGGGATCCCGAAGCCCGCGAAGGCTGCCGTGCCGGTGCCGTACGGAAGGGTCGTCACGGCCTCGAGCGTATCGGTCACGTAGGCCAGGTCCTCTGGCGACACCGAGATCTCCTGCGCGACCGTGGGGGCAACCTCCTCAACGATCGTTCCGTCGGGAAGGGTGGCGGTGCTGAGGATGCGCGGCGTCCAGAGCGTGCCCCTATTGCCGATGGCTGCATAGGCGTTCGCGAGCTGAAGCGGCGTGCCGAGGAACGCTCCCTGGCCGATGGATAGCTGGATCTGCTCGAAGCCGGAGAACCCGCCACGCCCGTTCTCCGAGAGCCAGGCGTCGTCGGGGACGATCCCGGTCTCCTCCACCAGGAAGGTGATGCCGGTGGGCGCGCCGAAGCCGAACTCGAAGAGGAGATCGGTCAGGGCCGTCTCATCGGCTTCATAGACCGAGAGTGAGAGCGGCATGTAGGTGGTGTTACAGCTGAATGCCATCGCCTCTGCCAGCGAGACCTGGCCGGGCAGGGTGTGGTCCAGATAGTTGCGGAAGGTGAAGTCGCCGTACTGCCAGGTCGGCGGACATGAGATGCGGCTAACCGGCGTCGCGACCCCGGTCTGGAGCGCCGCCACCAGGGTGAATGGCTTGAACGAGGATCCCGCGGGATACGCGCCGAGGACGGCCTTGTTGAAGACCTGGCTGCCATCGGCAGCCGTGAGCGCCTGGCCAGCCAGCGTGGTGCCAAGCGTCATCGAGTTCGGGTTGAAGGTTGGCTGGCTGGCGAGCGCCCAGACATCGCCGCTGTTCGGATCGACCACCGCCGTCGCCGCGGCGTCATACGGCGTCAGCGCATCCTGGGCGGTCGCCTGCAACTCGGGACGCAGCGTGATCGCGATGTTCGCCCCGGGCACCATCTCGGTCTCGAGCAGGATCTCCTCCGGCGCGTCGGGCGAGGTTGCAACCAGGCTCCAGCCGGGGGTTCCGCGCAGCAGGGCCTCCGCGCCGAACTCGAGCCCACTGCGCCCGACCACGTCGCCGGCCCGATAGCCGGTCTCGGCCAGCGCTTCAAGGTCTTCAGCGGTGACCTCGCTCACGTAGCCGATCACCTGGCCGGCCAGGGCTTCCTGCGGATACACGCGAGCGCCGTCCTCCCGCGTCTCGGCCCAGACGGTGCCATCGGCACCGACGATTCGACCCCGCGGCCCAATCGACCGATCGAGCCGCAGCGTCCCATCCGTCCCAAGCTCGGGAAACAGGACGGAAGGGCTCCATCGCACCAGCCAGCCATCCCGGCCCTGGACCATGGTCAGCGCGCGTTGAAGATTCAGTTCGCCGAATCGTGCCGAGCCCGCGGTGAGCTCGATCGGGATGGTCAGACCCGGGACCGGGCCGGCGAGGATGACGCTAGGGTCGGCCGGCCCTTCCGGCTCGGGGCTCGGGACGCTGGAGGCCCCGGCACTGGCCGATGGGTCCGCGGACGGCGGGGGTGAGGGCGTTGGCGCGGGAAACTCCCCGGATCGTGGCTCCGGAGGGAGCGCGATGACGCTGGCGATCCCGGTCGTCGCGGTAACAGCCTCGACGCGGGCCATCTCGGCAAAGGCGGCGTGCAGCTCGATAAAGCGCTCGATGGGATAGCGCTCATGCTGGCTGGAGTCCAGGGTGGCGTACATCGCCTCGTAGTCTCCGTCGATCCAGTCCTCCAGGTACGAAGCCGCCAGTGACGTGGCCGATTCCGCTGGCGCGTCCGGGAACGTGGTCGGAAGCGGCGTGGACTCGGGTGTCGGTACGGTTCCGCAGGCCGCCATCCCCACCATCAGTGCGGTCGCGGCGGAGGCGCGAACGACGGATCGAAGGCTCATCGGGCCAGGGTGACGCGCCGAAATCCCTCTGCTGCTCGGTAGCCGGCGCGCTCGCCGAGCTCCTCGCTGCGACGGCGGACCCAGCGCGCGATCTCCTCGAACGAGCGGAACTGGCTGGCGTGCTGACCGAGCGCCGCGATCTTGCGCTCCATCGTGCCGCCGATGTCGACCAGTTGGTTCGCCTCGTTCGTACTCCACAGGAACAGCTCGGCCACCTTCCAGGCCTCGAGCCCGCCATCGAGGTGCTCGCGGAAGTTGAGCGGGTCGCGGGCAGTCGGAAAGACGGCATCGATGGTCACCTGGCCCACGGCGCGATGATCCGGATGGTTGACCCATTCGTTGTTGACGAACAGGACCGTCGGATCGTGGGTCATGACGATCTCGGGGCGAAACGATCGGATGGCGTGCGTGATCCGCTCGCGCAGCCGCAACGATGGCTCGACCTGGCCGTCGGGCTCGTCCAGGAACTCCACGCCGGAGACTCCGATCTCGGCGGCCGCGGCGCGCTGCTCTCGCTCGCGAAGTTCCGCCAGCGCCGCCACATCCGTGTCTGGATCGTCGCTGCCTTTGTCACCGCGCGTGACGAGGAGATAGCGCACGCTCGCCCCCTCCGCCGCCCAGCGCGCGATGGTACCGGCGGCGCCGAACTCGATGTCGTCGGGATGTGCCGCGACGACCAGGACGCGTTCGGGGGTTGGCAGCTTGTCGTCAGGCATCGGATCGCTCGATCCTAGCAGTCACTCCAGCGGCACCGTTCGCCGGCCGTCAGGGTCAAGCAACCGCACCATCGGCTCATGGCAGGTGAAGAAGAGCACCTGGTGCCGCTCGGCGAGATCCATGATGGCGTCGACCGCACGCGTCGCCCGTTTTGCGTCAAAATTGACGAGGATGTCGTCCATGACGACCGGCAATGGCTCTGCGTGCTGGGCGAACTCCTCGATGAGGCCGAAGCGAAGGGCGAGGTAGAGCTGCTCGGCGGTGCCGCGCGACAATTCGTCGGTGCCGCGCGACTCGCCTTCATCCGTCTCGACACGAACGCTCGCGTTTCCGGGCGGCGCAACGATTCGCGTATGACGGCCGCCGGTGATCCGGGACAGGTGCGAGCTGGCCGCGCGGATCACGTCGGGCTGTCGCTCGCGCTCGTAACGTGACCGCGTCTCGGCGAGCAGCCGTCCGGCGATGGCCTTGATCGCCCATTCCGTCGCCAGGGCACCCGCGCGGCCCTCGAGACCGGCCAGCTCCTGGCGCAGCGAGCCCAGCTCCCCGGCAGACTCGAGTGCACGAATCCTGGCGTCGAGCTCACCGACCTGCGCCATCAGGCGTCGCTCATCCGCCTCGCACGCGTCCGCCTCATCCGACGAAGCGGCAAGCTCGGCCGCAACGTCCGACAGGTCACGCTCTCGAAGCTCAGCGCGCAGCGCATCGACCGCCTCCGGGCTGCCCGCAACGCCCGAGAGATTGGCGCGTGCCTCTCGCAGCCGCTGCTGCACGGCGCGGCGTTTGCTGGCAGCCGCAGCCCGACGTCGGAGCTCGTCGGCATCGGCGCATGCCACAGCGCGAAGGTGCTCATCCACCGACGACGACAGATCCCTGACCGATGCGTCGATGGGCCCGCGACGTTCGATGAGCGTGCGGCGACGCGCGTCGACCTCCCTGGCCGTTCGCTGATCTGCGCTGCTCTGCTCGAGGCGCTCGACGAGACTCACTAGGCGGCCGTAGAGCGGCCCATCGGCGGCGATCCCGAGCCGCCCGAGCAGCGCCCGTGCACGCCGGTCGAGCTCGGTGCCGTCGCGTTCGATGGTCGCCACGACCCGCCCGTACTCGTCGCGCTCCTCCGCCGCGCGCCGCGCAATACCGGATGCGGCGAGCAGCTGCCGCACGACCTCCGGAGAGGACTCGGCCGGCAGACCGTGCGTGCGCAGCCAGGCATCCCACGCTCCCTGAGCACTCGCGAGCGCGGACGTGGCCTCCGTCAACGAATCAGCAAGGCGGTGAACCTCCTCGCGACGCACCTCGACGCTGCCGGCCTGATCGCGTTCCAGCGCACGGCGAGCTCGGGCCTCGGCGAGCTCGTCACCGCGACGCGCGACATCATCGTCCGTCGCGTCGTGCGGCAGACCGGCCACTGCCAGCAGCGACGGCCGGTCGTCCCTCTCGTCGCCCCGCGATCCGAGCACGAGCACCACCGCAACGGCGACCGCGAGCACAGCCCCGATCAGACCGCCGAGGAGCGCCGCATCCAGCGCGACGCCGAGGACGAGTCCGGCGGCGGCGAGCGCACTGGCAATCACGCCGATGACCCCTGGCCGCTCGGCCAGTCGCGAAACGCCACCACGAGCCTGGGCCCGAGCGAGCTGGTGGAGCGCCGAAAGCGCCTGCGCATCGCGCGATTCCCCGTCAGGTGTCGGCGTTCCTTCCCGCTCACGAGCAGCCAGCTCGTCCGCTGCGGATCGGTGACGGCGCTCCACCGCGGTGACCGCCTCTCGCGCCTGGTCGACGGCGCGCTCGTGTGCCCGCGTCGCCTCAACGGCCGGGATCGAGTCGTCGAGCCCCACGAGACCGGCCTCCTCCCACGCCCCGGCGCGAGCCAACTGCTCGGCGACGGTCGAGGCATGCCGAGCCGCCGCCGCGGATGCCTCGTGGCCCCGCGGCCTCACGGCCGTGTGCGTTCCCCAATCCGCGCTCAGCGCTCGGACCTCATCCGAGGCGTTCAACAGGCGCTCGTCAACGCTGAGCCCGGCAACCTGCGACGCGATCGCCGCCAACTGCTCATCGATCGCGTCCATGCGCGTCCGCTGCTCGGCCAGTGAGGCGAGCCGACGATCGAGGACCGCCACGGCGTCGGTCGGAAGCGAGTCGAGCGCCGCATCGCCGGTGGCAAGCTCCGTATCAAGCTGGTCGAGCAACGCCGCGATCGGCGCGGCGTCGAGGAGGCGGTGGAGACGCCGTGCCCGCGCGCGAAGGGCACGAGTCGCCTCGCGCCGGGAGGTGGCAGCGGCATGCGCATCGGTCCGTTCGCGGTGCGCCGCTTCAAACTCCTCCGGCTGTCGGGTGAGCTCGCCGATGCGCGCGTGCAGCACATCCATCCGGCTGAAGAGCTGATTGATCGGCTGAAGCCGGCCGGTTGGCTTGAACAGGTCCTCCTGATCGTCACGCAGGCGCCGCTCGAGGTCGACCGCGCTGGTCCCGCCGAGTCCGGCCGCCGCGCCGTAGATCCGTCCGCGCACGCCCTCGCCACCGAGGGTGGCGAAGTCCTGGAGCTCGCCGAGGCCAAAGGCGAAGATGGCGTTGAAGAGTTCCCGATCGGCACCATGCAGGAGCCGGTCGAGCGTCTCCTGCCCGCCCTGGTTGCCGCTCGGCGCTCGAACCGCGAGCGAGCCAGCGCCGCCGCGTGGACCGAAACGCTCGACCGTCCACCGCTCGTTCGCCGCGGTGAGCAGCGTCATCCTGCCACCCCGCCTGCCGCCGGACAGCGTTGGATACCAGACGCGCCCACCGCGCGATGTCTCGAACCCGAAGAGGATCGCGCGGATCGCGTTGAGGAGCGTCGTCTTGCCAGCCTCGTTCTCGCCGTGCATGACCGTGAGCCCGGGATTCAGCTCCCAGGTGGCATTCGCGAATCGTCCGAACCCGTTGATCTCGAGCCGCGCGATGCGCATCAGCGCTCGTCCTCCGCACCGACGAGCAGATCGAGCCCGAGTGTCTCGGCCGCATCGAGCAGCTCACCGACGAGCGCATCCTCGGTGGGGGCGACGCCTGAAAGGTACTTGCGCCCGCGGGGCGCGGCTTCGAACAGCGCATGCACCGATTCACGCAGGAGGCGCTGCCAGCGCTCGTGCTCGTCGGGATCGGTGGTGCGCCCGCTCCGACGCGCGGTCGCGACGGTCCGCAGGAAATCGCCGACGAAGTCGGCGGCGTCCCTTCGGGCATCGACATCGATCTCGGCCCGGGTTGCGTCCCGAATTGACTCGATCCACGCCAGCGGCGGCAGCGAGCCGCGCTCCTCGTTCAGCAGTTGGCGGAGGTCAGCGAGGTACCCGGTGCGCGCTGTGGTCGCGTGGAGCGGACCGCGGCCGGCGAGCCGGATCCGGATCACCAGCGAACGTCCGTCCGCATCGGCCATGGCCCGGTCGATGAGCGTCCGGCAGGCGTTGCGCAGCGCCTCATCGGCTGCAAGACCGGCGATCGAAAGCTCGATGGGCTGCCAGCGCACGACGTCGGTCGGAGTGAACCGCGCCGTTACCCCGGCCGCGCCGTCAACCTCCACCAGGTAGCAGCCGCGAGCGCCAAGCTCACCAGGATCGCGGCCCTGGGGAATGCCGCTGTAGTACGTCGGCGGATCGATCAGTACCTTTCCCGGCTGGTGAATGTGGCCCAGCGCCCAGTAGTC
>JBPCKH010000275.1:0-4582 GCA_051004475.1 Candidatus Limnocylindria bacterium
GCCCGAGCCCGATCGCATCACTTACCCCGAGGACTTCGGACGAGCCCGCGACATCGCATGGGTGAGTCGACAGGCCATCTTCACGGCAGGGATCACCGAACTAGTTATCGACGAGTTACGGAAGCGCGGAACATGGACAGCACCGAACCTGACCGCGGTGATCGCCGCCGTGGACGAGGAGCTGGCCGAGGCGAGCGCCACCGGTTTCGTCCGCTACGAAGCGGGCGATGCATGGTCAGCGGTCCACATCCTTGCGCCTCAGGTCGAGCACGCGATGCGTGTCCTTGGAATCGAAGTCGGCGCTCGGGTCACCGGCTACACGCCGCACGAGGGCATGCGCTGGGTCAGTATGAATTCGCTCCTAGAGGCACCCGAGGTACGAGGCGCCCTGGGTGACGACCTCGCGCTGAACATTGAGGCACTGTTCGTGGAGGGGTACGGACAGAACATCCGCAACAACGTCGCCCACGGGGCGTTCTCCTACCCGGGCAACGACAAGAACGCCGCTACCTTGTGCATCCTGACGCTGCTGAGCCTCGGCGCAGTCGTTCTACGAGAACGAGCCCGACGTCGCGATGATCCCGAGCCGGCGGACCCAGCGAACGTGTAGCGAGCCCGGAGCGACGCCAAACGTTTGGTCGGCTGTGCCGTGCTGGGCGGTCGCATGAATTCGGCCACTGGCGAGCGCGAACAGCACGTTGATTCGCGATGACTGCAAGATCGAGTTGAGAGAGAGGGGCGCGGCCTTCGCGAGTTTCCTCGTCGATCATGCCGAGAAGGCGCGTCCGCTGCTGTCCATCCTCATTGAGAGCTCGCTTCGCGTCGTGCTCGGCTGTGACGCGACTGACGATTCAGACCATGCTCCGGCGCGCGTGGCATCGGAGGGCGGCATGACGGCAGCAGCCGCGACGGAGAGGATGGCAAGGACGGCGATGCCGGCGATGCCGGCGATGGCGTAGTACTGGCCGTCGCGCAGGAAACTCACCGGGCGTCTGAGTCTCGCTCGATTCTGCTCTGCAGCAACGAAGATCGCGACCGCGTACGTGAGCTTGACCGCCCGCTCGTCGGTCGCGTCGGCGACGTCGACCCGAGGCGTGTCCCACTGCCCGACGAGTTGCGCCCGGACCGCCAGTACGGCCGCCGCTACCGCCGCGTAGAGCAGCGGGATACCGAAAGCGACGAACGCGATGATCAACCCACCCGGCGCGCCAGCCAGAGACTGGCCGATGAGTCCCGCGCCGGTCGTAATGACCCCGACGAAGAGAAGCAGCGAGTTGGCCCGCGCGGTGACCGTGCCACGCGTTGACTCTGTCTCGTCATAGCGCGCCTGCCAGCGCGCCGCGAAGGCGTCGAGGGTCTCGTCGCTCCGACCCGTAAGCACTTGACGCAGGTCGCGCTGCCACGCCTCCTTGGCCTCGCCACTCTTCGTCGCGTCCGGAACGGGTCCCCAGAAGACCAAGAAGTCGCGAAACTCCTTCAGGCGCTGGCGCCAGGTCGGCCGGCTCATGCCTCAGCCGGGTGCAACAGCAGCTCGACCAGCGCACCGGTGATGTCTACGCCGCTCAGCGGCTCGAGCCAGCCCCACTGCCCTGCGGGGTTGCACTCTAGGAACCACAGGGTGCCGTCTCGATCCTCGGCGAGGTCGAAGGCGCCGAAGCGGAGACCAAATGCGTCGAGGTAGGACTGAAGTCGGTCTGCGGCTGAGTCCGGCAGCTCAACTACTTCGTAGTCGCAATCGGCAGGCTGGGTCTGGCGGAAGTCGAGCGGAGCTCCTGGAGGAGCCACGATCCGCACCGCGAACAGCTTCCGGCCGACCACGGTCACTCGGACATCGGCAACCTTGTCAACGCGGCGCTGAAGGAGGACCGGCGTCGATCGGACCGACTCGGGCTCGAACTCGCTGTCCAACGCAAAGGCCTCGCCGACGAGAACCTCATCCTCGGTCTCGCTCCGCACCTCGGCAACGGCCTTCGCGACGGTAGGGCCTGATGCAGCGAAGCCGGCCGCGGCTACGGGTTCGTTCGTCACGAGCGTCTCGGGGACCGGCAGTCCGACCTCGGCCGCCTTGGCCAGCTGATGCATCTTCCATCGCGCGGCCTGCATGGCGTCCGGCGGGCTGACGCAACGGTCGGCCAGGACTCGCCACGCTCCGCCGATCGCCGCCACCGCCTCCTGCTGGGCGAATACGCGATCCGATCGATCCAGATGCGGGGCTACGACCGGCCAACGTGGACGGCGCAGCCAGACGCCGCGCGCGGCGCCGAGCTCCACCTCACGGTCCTCGCCGATCAGACGCGCCCCCCTTGGTCGCAGAGGGTCGACGGCAATCCGCACTCGGATCGGATACTCCTCGGTGTTGAAGCGCTAGAGATCGACGCCTCGGCGCTCGGCTCCTAGGACGACGAGGTCAGCCGAAATGTCGTCGCGGTAGGTGACGGCGACGATGTCCGGCCGGTTCAGAAGGCGACGATGCCGGTCACGGAGTCGTCGGCCGACATGATGACCGGCGGCAGGACGCCCGGATCGCCCGGGTCGGATCGAGTCCTGCTATCCGTGTCGGTCAACGCCCGGAAGTCGTCCGGATCCTCTCGAACAACCTTCGTGAACGTCTCGAAGAGCCACAGCGGCGGCTCGCTCGGGTCAGGTGACTCGCTTCTGACCTCGGTGAAGGTCTCGCCGATCGGCCCCGTCGCAGCCACCGGCCAGCCGCCCTCGTCGAGTCGGAGCTGGCGCTCCGAGTCGTACCGGCCTGGCACGGGCAGGTCCGTTGCGATGCGGAAGCGCGAGGCCACGAGTGGGCGGATGTGATGCAGCATCGAACGAAGCATGGGCGTTGCAAGGACACCGCGTCAACTCGCGGCCCGTCGCCCTCAACGACCTGTTTCGACATTCTCCCCGTCGCCCATCGCTTCTCGCACGCGGTCGAGTACCGGGCGCCACGCGCGCTCGTAGGGACCCTCGATGCGCTTCGGCCTGCCGGGCCGCGTGCCGCGCTCCATGATCAGCCAGTCCTTGAACCCTGACCCGCGGAGGTTCGACCGCTCGTGCTCCTCAAGCAGCTGGAGCAGGCTGGGACCGCCCTGCTCGACCATCGCCTCCGCCATGTTCAGCTCCTCCTGATCGAGGATGTGGAGTGGACCGATCCGCGCATCCGTCAGTAGACCGCGAGCCTTCAGCCGCTCGCGGATGGTTATCCGTGTCATCGGGTTGGTGGGGAAACCCTCGGTCACGATGAGCATCGCGACGTAGCGGCGTCGGGGAACAGCTGTATAGCCGGTGAGCCGTGATTCATCTTCCATGAGGCCGCGAACCGTCGTGTCGATCTGTTCGACTTTCTTCTCGATCCCCAGCTGAAAGTCCCGAGCTAGGGCTTCCGCGTCTCCGACGACGATGGAGTCCCGCGTCAGGTGCCGGGTGCTGACCTCGCTCACGACCCAGGCATTGCCGTAGTCGAGGGCCGCGTCGGCGTTGGGGGCCGCGGTGCCGAAAGCGGCTTGGATCTGGGCTTCCTCGTACATCCGTCGCGCGCCCCCAGCGTGGGGCATGATGTTTCGCAGGCTAGTTAGCGCGTCGATCTCGCACATCGCCCGGAACCAGTTGTCGGCGCGCGCCGCTTCCGCATCGCGGCCCTGTGCCTTGAGTCCGGTGATCAGGTCGAACATCGGCACCCAGCCGAAGATGCGCTGGAGCAGCAGCCGCTTCGACAGCACGATCATATTCTCGTCGTCGAGGCGCACGACCGGGTAGCGACGGAGCACGTCGAAGGACCATTCGGTATGCAGGCGTGCCGCGCGGTTCGTAATCCCCGCGGCTAGGTCTTCGGGGGTTGCGGCGAATAGCTTGAGCGCAGCCGCGATCTCTGCCCGCTCCAGCCTGAGCAGGCCGAGATCGCTGATCGCCAGCGGGTAGCGGCGGTGAACCTCGACCGCCGCCCAGATGGCGGTGCCGACGGCGGTGAAGATGTCCTTGGAGACGCCCGTCGCCTCCTCGAACAGTTCCACGAGGTCGACTCGGCCCGGTCGATCCTGCGCTTCCGCTGGCAGCTTCTCCCAATGCAGGTGATGGCGCGCGAGTAGCGTTCCTTCGTCGGTCCAGGCATTGAAGTCCTGGTTGGATATCACCTCTCGGAAGAGCGTCGATGCGGTCGCGCCGCTGAATGTGTGGTCTTCGGGCTTCTCGCGCTCGTCGCGCTGCTGGCCCAGAGCGTCCTGGACGGCGAAGGCAAGGACCGCGAAGCGCGGAACCTCCGCATCCTTCGGCCCCTCATCGGGACAGAGAACCAGCGCAAACTGTGCGAGCAGCAGGATCGCCTGCGGCGTGACGAGGGTGCGGTTGTTCCTGAGTTCTGTGCGGAGGCGCTCAGCGACCGGCTCCCTGAACTGCCAGTGCTCGACCAGAGCCTTGTCGATCGCTTTCCTGCTCGCGCCAAGCGCCTCGTAGAAGCCGAGCAGCTCGGCGCACCACCTGAGCAGGCTCGCGCGGCTCACCTGCGGCAGGACGTAGCGGACGAACTCCAAGCCAAGTCGCTGGTCGAAGATCTCCTCCGCCGTGACGCAGGTGGTGATCAGGTCGATCGACGCGG
>JBPCKH010000276.1:0-4674 GCA_051004475.1 Candidatus Limnocylindria bacterium
TGCTCGCCGCCGGCGGCGCGCACGACGTCCTCATCGGTCCCGTTGCCCCGGACCGTTTCGCCCTTGACGGTCGGCGGCAGCCGGCCGAACGCGCGTGGGCTGATGTCGCTCCCGGTGACATGTTCGCCGCGGGTGTCGAGCTCCGCGGCGACGCGAGCTCCGACGCGGCCGCAGCCGACGGTGATGACCTTCATGGCGTTTGTGCCAGCCCCTTCGCCTCGGCGCGCAGGCACCACACCGGCGCGGTCGAATTGCGCATCACGTACGGGACGGTGCGGCCCGCGTCCCATTGTCCCCCGAATCGCTTCTTGTAGCGAAGCCCCATGACGATGAGGTCGGCGCCGAGTTCGTTCGCGTCGTCCACAATGGCCGGACCGGCCGCGCGGGCCTGCACCGTGCTGGTTCGCGTGGGCACGCCACGTTCGGACAGCAGCGCCTCCGCGCGCGACAGGACGGCATCGGCCCGCGTGACCGCTTCCTCGTTCTCCGTGTCGAGCGTCTGGTCGAACGGGACCTCGATGACGTGCAGGAGCGAGGTCTCGACCCCGTCGCGGCCGGCGAGGAGCAGGGCCGCGACCTTGAGGGCCGGACCGTCGACGCTGTCATCGCCGAGCAGCGGTACGAGGATGCGCGCGTGCTCGAACGTGGTCGGGCGCTTGCCGCCGCGGCGGAAGAAATCCATGCGTCCCTATCCTACGGCGCCGGATCAGCGGCCGTAGGTCAACCGCTCCACGAGGCGGGCCGGCAGGCCAGCATCACGCATCAGCCGTTGCGTACGGTCAACCTCGTAGCGCACGCGATGGAATGAGACGGTGCCGGTGGCTTCATCGCTGATGTCGAGAATGGCGTAGGCCGCATCGGGCAGTCCGTCGCGTGGTTGGCCGGCGCTCCCCGGGTTGAGCAGGGCGCGACCGCCATCCAGCGTGACGACGTCACCCGCCAGGCCGGGAATTGCCTCGCCCGCACCCTCGACGAGACGGTAGGCGATGGGGAGATGCGTGTGCCCGAACAGACAGATCCGCGTCTCGAAGAACTCGAAGTTGTCGGCGGCGATGGCGCTGCTGGTGATGTACTCCCAGATCGGGTCGCGTGGCGAGCCGTGCACGGCCGTCAGCTCGCCATCTCTCCGTACCTCAGGCAGCGTGGCCAGGTATGAGCGTGAATTGACATCGATCGTCTCAGCCGTCCATTCGATTGCCTTCCGCGCGTCCGGGTTGAAGTACGCCGCGTCGACGGTGCCGATGGCCGCGCCGTCATGGTTGCCGAGCACGCTGCGCGCCCCCATTGCCTGGAGGGTGGAGATGACCTCGTCCGGCTGCGGTCCGTACCCGACGATGTCGCCGAGCACCCAGACCTGGTCGATCTCAGCGAGGTCGGCGAGAACCGCCTCGAGGGCGGGCAGGTTCGCGTGAATGTCCGAGAGGACGGCGATGCGCATGGGAGTGGCGAGTATACCGACGGCCCGGGACGGCGCGCCTCATCGGTTCTGCGCGAACTCTGCACTCAGAGCGTTCGTCGATCACATCGCGGTGGCTCGTTTGGAACTTTGCACGCATGGGCGGGCATTGCACGGCCGCTTCGCCCCGCCGATCGCTGCTCCACGCTCAGCAGACACGGGTGCAGGCCGCTTCCTCCGGGCATTGCGCGCATGAGCGCTCATTGTTCAAGTCACGAGTCTTCGTTTGGATCAACGCGCGCATAGCGAGCACGGTGCGGCATCAACGACGGGGGAAATCAGCCGAATCCCCGAGCGGCTGCCTTGCTGGCTCCCCGGGGCGACGCGGGAAGCGATGTGGCGTGGCGGCCACCTTGTGCATGACCACGAACCGATGGTCGCCGAGGGCTGCAGATCCCGTCTCACGCACCTCGAGATCGGCCCCCAGCGTGGCGGCGGCGGCCCGCCCTTTGGCCAGCTCCTGGTCGCCGATCAGCCCCTTCCAGGCGAGGGCAGTCCCGCCGATGCGGACGAGCGGCAGCGCGTACTCCGCCAGGACCGGCAACGCGGCGCAGGCACGGGCGGCCACCAGGTCGACACGCTCGCGGTGCTCGGGGTCGTGGCCCAGGATTTCGGCGCGCTCGGCGATGACAGAAACATTGGGCAGTCCCAGCGCCGCGATGAAGCCACGCATGGCACCGGCCTTCTTGCGGATCGAGTCGACCAGCGTCCACGACACGTCGGGCCTGGCGATGGCAAGGACGATGCCAGGCACGCCACCGCCCGAGCCGAGGTCGATGGCACGCACCGGCGCGAGCGAGTCGAGCAGCGGCACGGCGCTCAGCGCATCGAGCAGGTGGAGCCGCGCCACGGCATCGGGCTCGACGATCCGGGTCAGGTTCAGGCGCGTGTTAGCGTCGAGGAGGAGCCGAACGAAGGTTTCGACGCGATCGCCAAAACCGGCTGGGAACGTCGGTCCATCGGTCCCGAGCAGGCGCTCGAGCGCAACGCGCGCCGCGCGCGCATCGGTCTGGGACAAAGGAAGATGCTCCTTCGGATGCCCTTTCGGTTTTCCTGGAGGATGATCGGCGTTCGCGGCCGGCTTTCGCATCGGCCCCGAATCATCCGCCGGTTACCGTACTCGGTCACCCGCAGAAGCAGGAATCTCACCCTACCAGTGACCGGCTGTGGATCACAACCGCCCTTATCCACGATTCGCGCGATCAACCATGATCTGTGGATAACCTTCGCGCATATACTCGGAACCGATGGCGTCAGGTACTCCCCAGCAGGCTACGATCGAGGTCAGGTGGCGGCTCGCATGACCTCGGACTCGTCACCCCGTTTCGCGCACGATAGCGAGGCGGAGCTGGCGAGGATCCTTGATTTCTACGGTGTCGCATGGCGATACGAACCCGACGTCTTCCCCATCTCCTGGAACGCCGACGGCGCGGTCATCGAGTCGTTCGCGCCCGATTTCTACCTGCCGGAGATCGGTCTGTACGTGGAGCTGACGACGCTCAAGCAATCGCTGGTGCGCAAGAAGAATCGCAAGCTGCGCTGGATGCGGCAGCTCTATCCCGAGGTACGCGTGAAGCTCTTCTACGCTCGTGACTTCCGAGCGCTCATGCTGAAGTACGGGCGGCTGGACTTCCTGACCGATGTCGCCGCCGCCAACGGCGCGCACGCCCTGACCGGCGCCGGCACGGTCTCCGGCACCCGATGAGCCTGCACGACGACGTCGAGGAGACTCTGCTCGATGCACAGACCGTTGCCTCCCGCGTAGCCGAGCTGGGCGCGCAGCTGCAGGCGGATTACGCCGGGCGCGACCCGGTCCTGGTCAGCGTGCTCAAGGGATCACTCGTCTTCCTGGCCGATCTCATGCGCAGCATGGACCTTCGGACCAGCATCGACCTGATGGAAGTCTCCAGCTACGCCGGCACGGAGACGTCGGGCCAGGTGCGCATCCTCAAGGACCTGTCCAAGCCGATCGAGGGGCGCGATGTCATCGTGGTGGAGGACATCATCGACACCGGCCTGACCCTCAACTACCTGCTGGGGTACCTGGCCGATCGACAGCCCGCCTCGATCAAGATCTGCTGTCTGCTCGACAAGCCGGCACGGCGCCTGGCCGATATCCCGATCGACTACATCGGCTTCACCATTCCGGACCGATTCGTCATCGGCTACGGGTTGGATTACAACGAGCGATACCGCAACCTGCCGTACATCGGTGTGCTCAAGCCGTCCGTCTACGGCGGCGCGCCGCCGGAGGGCTAGGACATGGACAGGGGTGGGCGGCGCTTTCGGCTGCTGATTCTGTTTGGCGCGGTAGCAATGATCGCTTCCGGCTACGTGCCCTGGTGGCGGGCGGGTGGCGATTCGGTTTCCGGGGTGCTCGTGCCGGCGCAGGAGGGGATCGGCCTCGAAGGGCCGGGCAACATCATCTTCGGTGCCGCCATGGTGGCACTCGTGCTGCTCGACATCGGGTACATGCGTGGGCGTTGGGGATTCATCCTGGACGCCCCATGGGTCTATCTGCTGCTTGGGCTGGTGGGCGGCGCCGCACTCGCGTATCGCGGCTGGGAGCTGTGGGCGGTCGGCTACATTCCGCTGCCGCAACAGTCACCGGGGCTGGCGCTGGCGGCCGTCGGCGTGGCACTCGTGCTGTTCGGTGCGGCGTCCGGGTTCGGATCCACGCGCCGCTACTGATCCGCCCTTCGTGCACCACCCGATGAATCTTCACTTCCGTCGACGCGGGCTCATGCTCGCCGCCTTGCTCTGCGTTCCGGTCGTGGCGTCCTGCCAGGCGAGCGACGATCCGTCGGTGCTCGAGACTGAGATTGTCACGTGGCCCACCGACGACGGCGCCATGGCCGGCCAGGTGATCGTCACGATCAGGAATGACCTCGACCACGCGATCGATCCCGATGTCTTCGGTCGCGACGGGAACCAGACGGTCGCGCACCTTCTCGACGGCGACGGGCACGCGCTCCCGGGCGCCGAAGCACGCATCCAGCTCAATGCGGCTCCGAAGGTTCTCAGCCCAGGCGAGACCGGCTACCTGTTCGCTGACTTCGAGGTCACGGAGCCGGCCGGCGGTGTCGCCGACGCCCGGATCGAGCGGAGTGCCGGGGGCGCCGCGGCCCCGACGCCGGTCTCCGTCGAGGATTTCGAGCTGGTCGATGGGGAGGGCGGCCTCGGGGCCGAAGGACGCCTCGAGTGGGACGGGTCAGGGT
>JBPCKH010000277.1:0-6116 GCA_051004475.1 Candidatus Limnocylindria bacterium
GTCCCCTGCCCTTCGGAATCGGGAAGCCGAGAACGGCATCCGCGTTGCGGTCGCGGGCAAGCACCGGGCGCAGCACACCATCCTCGGCTTCGACCCGGTAGACGCCAAGGTTGTCGTACCAGACCACGTTCTTGAGCCCATCGGCGACCAGCTCCAGGACGCTGGCGGGGTCGAGGGTCGAGAGAAGACGCTGGTTGATCTGGAGCAGCCGCCGCTGCGAATCGGTCTGGCGAGCCAGCGCCACCGATTCCGCGCCGAGACGCTCATAGAGGCGCGCGTTCGTGACCGCGATCGCCGCCTGGCTGGCAAGGACCTCCAGGAGTTCGGCGTTCGAGGCATCAAACGCATCGCGCGACTGCGAGTGAACGGTCAGCGACCCGATCGCACCATCCTCGCCGATGAGCGGCGCGCTCATGACCGAGCGAATCCCATGCTGACGGATGTAGCGGTCAGGCGCCTCGGCGTGGGCGAAGGCAGGATCGGCAAGGTAGTCGCCGGTCCGCACGACCCGTCGCTCCAGGACCGCACGGCCCGAAACGCCCTCGTTGAGGATCACCGGGTCCACGGTCTCGTCACGCTCGATCGGCAGGTCGATGGCCGAGTGGCCGAACGCCCAGTGCAGGCCGCCGCCCGCCGCGACCAGCTCGATCCGCCCGCCGTCAGCATCGAGGAGTCGGACTGCCTCGTCGAGCGTCCGCTGGAGCACGTCGCCGGGGTCGCGGATGGCCGTGATGCGCGCCGCAATCTCCCCGAGGGAGCGCTGTGCCTCCACGCGGCGCTCAAGCTCCTCGTACAGCCTCGCGTTGGCGAGCACGATCGCCGCCTGGCTGGCCAGCGCACCGAGCAGTTCGGCATCGTCGGCGTCGAACGCGTCGCGGCGAGTCGAGTAGGCGCTGATCGCGCCGAGCGGTCCACCTTCCCCGATGAGCGGTGCGCTCATCTGCGAGTGATAGCCGTAGCGCCCGATCCACTCATCGGCACGCGACGTATGGGCGAACGAGCTGTCCCCGAGGTAGTCGCCGGTCCAGGCGACCGTGCTCTCGGCGACCGCCCGTCCGGCGATTCCCTGGCCGATGGCTACCGTCGTGTCGTCGACCGGCAGGGTCTGCGCTCTGTCGACAAGCGCGTCGCGATAGTCGGCAAGCTCGCGTGTTCCGGCCATGACCTGGTGGATCAGGACGTGCTCGGCATCGAGCAGGCGCTTTGCCTCCGAGATTGCCCGGCTCAGAACGGCCGAGGGGTCTCGAATCGAGGTGATCGACGCCGCGATCTCGCCGAGCGTGCGCTGGGCCTCGACCCGGTGCGCGAGCGTTTCGGCCGTCACGTCCGCCTCGGCGTTGAGGCGCGCGTTGGCCAGGACGATGGCGGCCTGGTCGGCCAGCAGCCCGAGCAGCTCCCCGGCATCGGCATCGAAGGCGCCAGGCGTCTCGGCAAAGACGCCGATGGCACCCAGCGGCCCATCGTCGTCGATGAGCGGAGCGGCGATCACGGCGCGGATCCCCAGCTCGCGAGCCAGTCGGTCGGACTCGGCCTCGTGGGCGAACGAGCGATCGGCCAGGTAGTCATCGGTCCATGACGCGCGCCCGGTGTGGATCGCCCGGCCGGACACGCCGTCATCTGCCCGCGTCTGGTCCTCCTTCGTGAAGGCGACGAGCTCGTTGTGAACGAGCGAGTGGCCCTGACCCCAGCGCAGTCCGCCGTCAGCATCGATGTTGACCATGCCGATCTGGCCGCCATGACCCTTGAGCAGGCGCACCGCGGCCCGAAGCGTCTGCTCCAGCACGGCCGATGGATCGCGCAGGGAGGTGAGCTGTGCGGCCATCTCGGCCAACGTGCGCTGTGCCTCGACCCGATGAGCCAGCTCATCCGAGTGCGCCTTCAGGTCCTCGGTCAGGCGCGCGAGCTCCTGCTGTGACCCCGCCAGGCGCTGGATGAGTCGCTGATTGGCGATGGCGGTGGCGGCATGGTCGGCGAGTGCGCGCAGAAGGGTGATCTCCGCTTCGGAGAAGTCATCGATGCGCGACGAGTACGCACCGAGCGCCCCGAACACCTCTCCCTCCGCCACGAGCGGCGCCGCGGCCATCGAGCGCATGTTAACGATGGACACGATTCGATCCGCCACCGGCGAGTGCTGGAACCGTTTGTCGCGTCGATAGTCGCCGGACACGACCACCTGCTGACTGGAGATCGCGGCGCCGAACAGGCCGACGCCAACCGGGAGTGACAGGTCCCGCAGCAGTTGGCGCGCTTCCGGATCGCGGATGCCCGCATCGACCTCGAATCGGAGGCGATCGGCGGCTGGATCGACCATGTAGACCATCGCTCCGTCCGCGTTCAGGAGGCGGGCCACCTCCTCGACGGCACGCGACAGAAACGCATGACTGTCGTGCTGCTCGCCAGGCCCGCGTGCGGGTGTCTTCAGCTCGGGACGGGAAGGTGCGCGGGTCATGGGCGCGCAGAGGATACGCCATCGCTTGCGATGGACCCCATCGGCTTCGTGCCTGACGGCTTCTACGTCATCCAGCCCGCGCCAGCCGACACGGATGTCCTCGTTGACCATCGCCTCTCTGCCCGATTCGATGAACGACGCCGCCCCGGACACTTCGAGCATCGAAATCAAGCGATGCCGACGCCGGTGTCGAAGCCGATGAATGACCAGGAGGGTCCCGATCGTGTCCACGTTCCTTCGCAGCCGCGCAACCGGCGCCCTGCTCACCGCATCCATCGTGGGGCTCACCCTTGCGACGGCCTACATCCACGCGACACTGGGTGGCCTGCTCTTTACCCTCAATGCGCTCGGATACCTGGGCCTGGCGGGCCTCATCGTGATCGGCGCGGTCGCCCCCATGGCCCTGGTCGAGCGCTTCAGCTGGCTCCCGCGCCTGGCGCTCATCGGGTACACCGCCATGACCATTTGCGGCTACCTGGTGATGGGTCCGTACTTCACCCTCGGCTTCATCGCCAAGGGCATCGAGCTCGCGCTGGTGGTGCTGCTGGTGATCGACGTCGTTCGAGTCTACGGCAGCCCGGTGGCCCTGGTTCGCACGGCGCTCGACTCGGTCGCACCGGTCCTGCCCGAGCGCTTCCGCTCCACGACCGTCTAGCTCGCACCCCGTCGACCGCAGGGCGGGCCGGATCACCGGTCCGCCCATCTTCATGGTGACATTGCCATCTACACCGATGAGTCCGCCTCCGAGGCACTCTTCATCGGCGAAATGGTCACCGACGCCACGTCACCTACGAGACCGACGCGCTGGCGCCACCGAATACTTCTTCCGCTGCGACCTGCATCCCGACGTGATCGGGACCCTCGTCGCCGAGGACTGACGCGCAGGCCCCGAAGCGCACCGTCCGGCCTGGGCGGGGCGCTTTTCCGTGTCAGAGGCGCTCAGACGCGGCTGGACTTGAAGATTGTGCCGCTGCGGGGACATTACCGGGCTGATCACGAGATGTCGGCCACGGCTCACGCTCATACTTGAGCTCATCGACCTGCAGCGGCCAGGTAATGTGCGCTGCCGCGCGCATCTCGCAAGTCGAACGGCCGTACGTCGGCCAGAACAGGCGCTTTCTTCGTAGTTGCCTGCGCCGGGGCGCAGGCACGCGACTAGGGCTCCTTTGCTCAGACCAGCTTGTGCTCCACCGCGTAGAGCGCGGCCTGGGTGCGCGAGGCGAGGTCCAGCTTGCCGAGGATGTTGGAGACATGCGTGCGCGCCGTCCGCTCGGTGATTCCGAGCTCGTAGGCGATCTCCTTGTTCGCGGCACCCTTGGCGAGCTGGGAGAGCACCTCCTTCTCGCGAGCGGTGAGGGGCTCGATCGGCGCAGCGTCCTTGCGCTGACGCAGACGTTGCGCGAGGAGGCGCGCGACGGCAGGATCGAGGTGGACCTCTCCGTGGTATGCGGCCCGGATCGCCTGGGCAACCTCTTCTGCCTCGGCGTCCTTGAGCAGGTAGCCGGAGGCGCCGGCCTCCAACGCCGAGGTGACCGTATCCTCATCGATGAACGAGGTGACCGCCACGATCTCGATCTCCGGATGTGTCTGCTTGATGGCCGTGATCGCCTCGAGGCCGCCCATCTCGGGCATGAGCAGATCCATCAGGATCACGTCCGGCGCAAGGCGATCGGCAGCCTCGACGCCCTCCCGACCGTTCTCGGCCTCGCCGACCACGTCGAAGTCCTTGAGGAGCTCCAGGAAGCCGCGCAATCCGCGTCGTACGACCGCGTGGTCGTCGACCAGCAACACGCGAATCGGCCCTTCTTCGTCAGTCACCGTATCGGTCCCCTGCATCTCGGAATCTTCAGGTTGCGATGCATCGCCGTGGCGAGCCCGCGAAGTATGCACCAGCGCGAACAAGGCTCCGACACGTCGCGCTGCCGCTGCGTCCCAAGGTCACGGAGAACCGAGCCATCCAGCAACGTACCGCCCAGCTCATCGACCGTGCTCCCGGCGAGAAGCGTCTCGCCACCTTTCGCCAGTGCCTGGAGGCGGGCCGCGCGGAAGAGCGCTCGCCCATAGAACCGATCCCCGCAAACTTCCACATCACCGCTCACCAACGCGATGCGGATGCGCAGGCGACCGATCGCGCCCCAATCGTGCGTGGCAACGGCCGATTGAAGGGCGTCGGCGGCGGACACCGCGGCGATGGCATCGGGGAAGCAGGCGTACGCGCCGTCACCGATTCGCTCGAACAAGCGTCCGCCCCACGCCGTCGCGTTGGAGGCAACCAGCTCGTGGTACCGCGCCAACATCAGGCCGGCCAGGGAGCCATGTTGTTCGACAAGCCGCGTGCTTCCTTCCACATCGGCGAACAGGAACGTGAGATGACGTGTCCCCGATTCGGCGGCCTCCACGGTGCAAGCATACCGACGGACGACGTCGGTCGCCCACCGCTATTCTCGCGGGGTGACACGTCCGACGCTGACCGGCACTCCCGACGCGGTACCGACCGTGGAACTCGACGATCTGCTCGATGGCGGCGATCTCGAGCTGATCGACCGATGGCTCGGGCAGGCCGGCGCGGTGCAGATTGCCGAGGAGCTATCGCGACTCCCGGAAGATCAGCGCGCGGTGCCATTTCGTCTCCTCGGCAGGGACCGAGCACTCGAGGTCTTCGAGCTCCTCGACCCGTCGCTCCAGCAGGAGCTGCTCGAAGGACTGCGGGAAACCAACGTTCGAGAACTCTTCGAGCAGCTCGACCCTGACGACCGCGCGAGGCTAACTGAGGAGATGCCCGCGAAAGTCGCGCGACGCCTCCTCGCCGGGCTCTCGCCGAACGAGCGGCGGCTGACCTCAACCCTCCTCGGCTACGCAGAAGACTCGGCCGGACGGTTGATGTCACCCGAGGTGGCAAGCCTGCGGGCCGGCATGTCTGCCGCCGATGCGCTCGAGCGGCTGCGCCGGATCGGGCGATCGGCCGAAACAATCTACGCCCTTCCCGTCACCGATGACCATCGCCGCCTGGTCGGGGCGCTCGGCTTACGGGACCTCGTCCTGGCAGACCCGGCCACGCCGGTCGGCGAGCTGATGGACACGCACGTCTATTCCGCCCGCGTCGATACGGACCAGGAGGAGGCGGCACGGCTGATTCGTGAAGCCGACCTGCTCGGCCTGCCGATCGTTGATACAGAGGATCGATTGGTCGGGATCGTCACCGTCGATGACGCCATGGAGGTCCTCGAAGAGGAGGAGACCGAGGACGTGGCCCGTACCGGAGGAGCCGAGCCGCTCGGCCGGCCGTACCTCGCCACCTCGATCCTTCAGCTCGCGCGCAGCCGGGTGGTGTGGCTCGTCGTCTTCATCGCGGCAGGCGCCATCACGGTGCGCGTGATGTCCATCTTCGAGGGCACCCTCACCGATGCCGTCGCGCTCGCGCTGTTCATCCCGCTCGTGATCGGGACGGCCGGCAACACCGGAGCGCAGTCGGCGACGACCATCACGCGCGCCCTGGCGGTGGGCGAGGTGCGATTGGCCGACCTCGCGCCGGTCGTGGTGCGCGAGGGAAGCACCGGTCTCGTCCTGGGAGGCATCCTGGGTGCGATCGCCTTCGGTCCCATCGCCCTGGCGGCCGGGACACCGATCGCGACGGTCGTCGCGCTGACGATGCTCGCCGCCTGCACAC
>JBPCKH010000278.1:0-6036 GCA_051004475.1 Candidatus Limnocylindria bacterium
GGCCGGCGGTATCGAGAATCATGACGTCGACGCCGCGCTGGCGAGCCACCTCCAATCCGGAGCGGGCGACCTCGAGTGCGGGCGTGCCCACCGAACGCGTGTGGACCTCGACCCCGATCTGATCGCCCAGTTGGACGAGCTGATCGACCGCGGCTGGCCGATACACGTCGGCCGCCACCAGGAGTGGCTTCTTGCCATCCTTGCTCAACCGGACCGCGAGCTTGGCCGCGGTGGTCGTCTTCCCGGACCCCTGGAGACCGACCATCATGAGAACCGTCGGTTTAGCCTCGAGATTCAGGTGATGGCGCGCGCCGCCGAGCACCGCCACGAGCTCCTCGTGCACAAACTTGAAGATCTGCTGACCGGGATTCAGCCCGGTGAGAAGGTCACTTCCAACCGCGCGCTCGCGCACATGTGCAACGAAATCCTTGACGACCCTGAAGTTGACGTCGGCCTCGAGCAGGGCGAGGCGGATCTCCCGCAGGGCGACGTCGAGATCGGCCTCGGTGATCTTGGCCTTGCCGCGAAGACGCTCGGTGATGCCCTGTAGGCGCGACGAGAGAGATTCGAACATGAGTGAACCGATACGGGGTCAGCGCCGGAGCACGTCGGCCGGCAGGCGGCTGCCCATTCTACGGGGCGTCGTCACCGGCGGCAATGAACGTCACTCGGCGAAGAGCCACTCGACGAACGCCTCCGGGTCAAATGGCGCGAGTGCATCGATCTCCTCGCCCACCCCGGCGAACAGGATCGGAACGCCAAGCCGATCCACCACGGCCAACGCGACGCCGCCCTTGGCTGTGCCGTCAAGCTTGGTCAGGATGATCCCGGTCACGCCTGCCTCACGGCTGAAGGCCTCCGCCTGCAACAGCCCGTTCTGGCCCGTGGTGGCGTCAAGCACGAGGAGGACGTGCCTCGGCTGATCCGGCAGGCGACGCTCGATCACGCGTCGAATCTTGGCCAGCTCATCCATCAGCTGCTGCTTGTTCTGGAGACGACCGGCCGTGTCGACCAACACAGCGTCGAGGCTCCGCGACTCGGCGGCCACGACGGCGTCGAAGGCGACTGCTCCAGGATCCGCACCGGGGCGCTGCGCGATGACCGCGACCCAGAGCTGTTCGCCCCAGATCCGCAACTGCTCGACGGCCGCGGCACGGAATGTGTCGGCCGCGGCCAGGGCCAGCGTGTGCCCCTCGGCCTGAAGGCGGTGGGCGAGCTTGGCGATGGAGGTCGTCTTTCCGGTCCCGTTGACGCCGACGAACAGGATCACCGACGGTGCATCGCCCAGCTCGAACACTCCTGAGCCGGCACGAACGAGCCGATCGCGGATCTCGGTCGCCAACGCACGGCGCGCATCCTCACCCGTTCGGCCGCCGGCCGCCCGGAATCGAGTACGCGCCGCGTCCACCAGCTCGAGGGTGGTCGTGCCGCCGACGTCCGCCCCGATGAGGGCCTCCTCGACCTCGTCCCAGGTGGCATCGGTGGCCGGTGATCCGCCGCCGAGGATCGAGCGCAGCCGAGCGCCGAAACCTGACGGCTGTGCCCTCAGGCCCATGCCGCCGGGCTCGCGGCGCGGACGAGCCACGGTCATCGGCTCGGGCACCGCGACAGCAGGCGTCCCCGTGGCCTCCGACGTCTCGGGGGTCTGGTCGCGGCGGCGCCAGAACATCAGGCGTTCACCTCGGCCGGCAGGTCTGCCAGCCGCAGCGAGAGCACGCGGCTGACGGCCGCATCGGTCATGGTCACGCCATAAATCGCATCGGCAACCTCGATCGTAGCCCGGTTGTGCGTGATGACAACGAAATCGATCGACTCGGAGAGCTTGCGCAGCGCCTGTGCGAATCGGCCGATATTGGCCTCGTCGAGCGCCGCGTCGACCTCATCGAGAATGCAGAACGGCACCGGGTTGACGGTGAGCATGGCGAAGAGCAGGGCGACGCCAGTCAACGCGCGCTCGCCACCCGACAGCATGGCCAGCCGCTGAAGACGCTTGCCGGGCGGGCGGACGACGATCTCGATACCGCCGGGTGCGTCGCCGTCAGCCTCGTCCGCCATCTTGAGCGACCCCGATCCGCCGGCAAACAACAACTGGCAATACTCGTCGAAGCGCTCGCCGATCGCGCGAAATGCCGTGTCGAACTGGGTGGCGATCTCACCGTCCAGCATGGCGATCAGATCCTTGATGGACCCGATGGCGGACCGCAGGTCGGTATCCTGCGTCGTCATCTCGGCAAGCCGTTCCGCCATCTCCCGATGCTCCTCCACGGCGAACGGGTTGACCGAGCCGATCTGCGATAGCGTCCGTCTCACTCGGCGCAGGTCCACCTCGAGCTGCGCGTCGTCGAGCCCATCGATCTCGGCGACGGCCTCATCGGCAGCCGTCGCCTGGTCGGGCAGCCCTTCGAGCGCCAGCGCTCGCTCGCGAAGCAGTCCCGCCAGCGCTTCATCGCGGCGCGACGCTTCGATGGCCGCCGCCTGAGCTGCTCGCTCTAGGTCACCGAGCGGCGCCCCGACGCTCCCCGCCTCGTTCTCGAGCGCCATGAGCTGCGCGCGCTGCGCGGCCCGCGCGTCCTCAGCCGCCCGATGTGCCGCGTCGGCCCGGGCGTGACCTGACCGTGCGGCCTCGAGCGGGGCGATGAGCGACGCTCGCTCGCCCGTGACGGCCGAGATCACGGCGCGCCGATCCGGAATTGCCGATCGCAGGTGCGCGACGCGTGCCTCAAGGCCGCTCCGCTCACCACGCAGGCCCGCGGTTCGGGTCTCGATCTCCGCGGCCGCGCGCCTGGTCGACGTCCAGGCTTCCCGTGCCACGTCGCGCAACGCAGCAAGCGAGTCCCTTCGAACACGCGCATCGTCGGCGGCAGCCTGGCGTGCAGACAGCTCATCACTCCGAACCTCGCCATCCGCCGCGTCGCCAACCGCGCCATCGGTCTCCATCGCTGCGAGCTCGGCCGCAAGGCGCTCGACTCGCGCGCCTTCTCGATCGACGGAGGCGTCGGCGGCGGCGCGTGCCTCGCGGGCCAGGCGCACAGCACGATCTCCCTCGTCATGAGCCTCTCCAACCGCGAGATGGCGGGTTCGGGCCGCGCGCAACTCCTCAGCCGCGGCATGCGCCGCCTGTTGCGCGGCGGAGAAGCGTGCCTCGAGCTCAGCTACCGCATGCCCGAGCTCACGGCGCCGCACGTGCGCCCGTGCGTCCGACCCACCGGGCGGATCGCCCCGACCGCGAAGCGTGACGCCGCGCGCATCGGCAATGTCGCCCTCACTCGTGACGGCGCTCCAGCCGACGGGCAGGCGCCGCCAACCGGCCAGCAACGCGGACAGGTCGGGCGCCAGCACGGTATGCGCGAATGCGCGCGGCGCAGACCGCATGCCGATCCACTCGGCTATCGTTCGGTCGCCACCGACCGCGGTCAGCGCCGCATCACGCCCATGAACCGCAGGACCGTCGCCCAGCGCCAGCAGCCTCGCGGCGCCGCGGGCGTCGGTCATTTCCGGAGTGGGATCGTCCTCCGCCCAGAGCAGCGCACTCTCGAGCTCTCCGCCGACCACGGCCTCGATGGCCGGCCACGAATTCTCGGGGGCATCCACGGCGTCCAGCAGCGTGGGCCAACCGGCGGCCGACAGGCGGCGTCCGAGTCGTGCGGCGGCGCCATGTGGCTCAGCGAGCGCAGCCAGCTCGGCGCGCGTTGCCTGGAGCTTCTCGGTGAGCTCAATGACGGCCTTCCGAGTCGTATCGGCCAGTTCCTGTGCCGAGTCGCGTTCCACTCCGCGTGCTTCCAGGACTGGCGTCCTGTCGGACATCTCCCGCAGTGCGCGCTCGTGAAGCGTCGCTGCTTGCATCGCTGCTGTTCTCAACGCTGCAAGTGCAGCCTCTGCCGCCTCGTGCTCGGTCCGTGCATGCTCCCGACGTGCCCGATGCCTGGTCGCTGCCTCGGATGCACGCGCGCGCGATGCGATCACGTCGCTCTGCCGCGCCCGAATCTCCGACACCGCCTGCTCCGCGGCGAGCAACGCGTCGTCTGCGGTGGCGAGCTCGGCGAGGGCCGCCTGCCACGCTTGCTCCGCGGCCAGCGCGGAGGCGAGCGCCGGCTCGACCGCCGTCTCAGGGGTGACGTTCGCCAGCGCGGCAAGCTCGGCGATCGAAGCGGCGAGGTCCCGCTCCTCGCGCTCGACGATGGCGGCCAGCTCACGCTCGCGTGCCGCGATGGCGTCGAGCCGCCCTTCAACCCGGATCAGCTCCTCCCGCGCCTCCTGGCGCACGCTGGCCGTATCGCGCGATGCCTGCTCGGCGGTCCAGTAGCGCGCCTCGGCGGCAGCAATCGCCGCCCGCCCTGCCGCCTGTGCGGCCCGATATGCATCGAGCGCAGATCCCGCGGCTGCGGCTCGCCTCCGGGCGTCGCCGAGCGCTTCCCGGGCTGCCTGTTCGCGACGGCGGTGTGAGGTCGTCACCAGCGACCACGCGCGCGCTCCCAGCGTATCGTGCTGCTGCTGGTGCTCCGCCTGCATTGCCAGCCTGCGCACCTGGGGCTTCAGCTCGGCGACCAGGTCGTTCACCCGCGTCAGGTTGTCTGCGGCACGTGCAAGTCGCCCTGACGCCTCGTTGCGCTTGACCTGGAGCCCCTTGACACCGGCCGCCTCTTCAAAGAGCTGGCGGCGCTCCTCGGGGCGCAGGGAGAGGGCGGCATCGACGGTTCCCTGGCCAACCACCACCAGCTCATTGGCGCCCAACCGACCCTCACCGAGCAGCTGCACCACGTCCCGCAACCGCGCGCGCGCACCGTTGATCAGGTATTCACCCTCGCCGGACCGATATGCGCGCCGGCCGATCGACACCTCCGCGAAGTCGATCGGCAGCCAGCCATCGGCGTTGTCCAGGGTCAGCGTCGCCTCCGCCATACCCTGCGCCTTCCGCTGGTCGGAGCCACCGAAGATGACGTCATCAGCGCGTCGGGTGCGCAGCGAGCGATTGGACTGCTCACCGAGCACCCAGCGAACGGCATCGGCCATGTTGCTCTTGCCCGATCCGTTGGGACCGATGACCGCGTTCACTCCGGGCTCGAAGACGAAATGGGTCTGGTCCGCGAAGGACTTGAAGCCATGAAGTCGCAGCTCCCTGAGCCGGCTCATGAGGCGCTCGGCTGAACGGCGTCGTCGGGCAGCTCCGGCAGTACCGCCATGGCGGCCCCGGCGGCCTTCTCTTCTGCGCGCTGTCGACTCGATCCAGCTCCGTGCCCCAGCGCGCTGCCGTCGATGACGACCGCCACCCGGAACTGCTGCTCGTGCGGCGGACCGCTCGTCTCGAGGAGCCGATAGATAGGCTTGACGCCTCGGAAGCGCTGGCTCCACTCCTGGAGCAGCGACTTCGCCGACTTCGGTGGACCGGCGATGGTCGCCAGGGCCTCGATATGCGGTGCGAACAGACGTTCCAGTACCCGCTCGGCACGTTCCGTGCCCTCCGACATCGACAGCGCGCCGGCAAGTGCCTCGAAGCATGCGGCAAGGACCGATGGTCGCGCTGCGCCGCCGGCGTCGCTCTCGCCTCGCCCGAGCAACAGGTATCGGTCGAGGCCGATGCTCAATGCCATGACGGCCAGCGCTTCACGGTTGACGAGCGCTGCGCGACGCGCGGTCAGGAATCCCTCGTCCTCATCAGGGTAGCGCTCGAAAAGAAGCCGGCTGACGGCGACGCCGATGACGGCGTCGCCGTAGAACTCGAGCCGTTCGTTGTGGCCCGCCGCGAGATGCGGATTCTCGTTGAAAAAGGAGGTGTGGACGAACGCCTGGCGGATGAGCTCCGGCTCACGCAGGTCGATGCCGAGACGAGCACTGAGCTCGGCGAGGGGCGGAGCATCCATGGGCGAACCCGTCTACTGCTGGTGCTCCTCGATGAAGTCGACGGCGTCCTGGACCTTCTGGATCTTCTCGGCATCCTCATCCGAGATCTCCATGCCGAACTCCTCTTCGAGGCTCATGATGAGCTCGACCAGGTCGAGCGAATCGGCATTGAGGTCCTCGACGAACGAGGCCTGGGGC
>JBPCKH010000279.1:0-21904 GCA_051004475.1 Candidatus Limnocylindria bacterium
GTCTTCGTCTTCACCCCGAAGGGCGACGTTAAGGATCTCCCGGCCGGCGCGACGACGCTCGACTTCGCCTATCGCATCCACACCGATGTCGGGCACCGAACGATCGGCACCAAGGTCAACAACCGGCTGGTGCCGCTCGACTACAAGCTGCGCAACGGCGACATCGTCGAGGTCGTGACCACCAAGGCCGCGCACGGCCCGAGCCGCGATTGGATGAACATCGTGCGCACCAGCCACGCCAAGGAGAAGATCCGGGCCTGGTTCAAGCGCCAGCAGCGCGACGAGAACATCACGCAGGGCAAGGACCTGCTCGACCGTGAGCTGCGCCGCCTGGCTCACGAGACGCTGGCCTCGGTCGATGCCGCCAAGTTGGTCGAGATTGCCTCCCAGTACCGATATCGCGACATGGACGACTTCTACGCCGCCATCGGCTACGGAGCGGTTTCGTCGGCGAGCGTGGTCAGCAAGCTCGAGATCCACGATGACGCGGCCATCACGCTGCCGGAGGAGGCGCCACCCGCCTCGCCCTCCACGACAGGGGTGCGGGTCAAGGGCGTCGGCGACCTACTGGTGCGCTTCGCAAAGTGCTGCTCGCCAATCCCCGGCGATGAAATCACGGGCTACGTGACACGCGGCAAGGGCGTGACGGTGCACCGCGCGTCGTGTCCATCGGTCCTGTCCGAACGGGACATCGAGCGGCTGATCGACGTGGAATGGGAGCTGGCCGGTCAGCAGACCTATCCGATCACCGTTCGCATCTCGGCACTCGACCGGCCGGGTCTGCTGAGCGACATCACGAACGTGGTGGCCGAGTACAAGGTCAATATCGTGGCTGCCTCCGTAGCCACGCATGCCGATGGCACGGCGGTCATCACTGCCACCTTCAAGGTCGAGTCGCTCCAGCAGCTTGCGCGCGTCCTTGCCAAGATCGAGCGGCTGCGCGACGTGACGAGCGTCACCCGCGAGGCGAGGTAACGGACGCGCACATGCCTGCTCCATGCGCGATACGGCGGAGAGTTCCTATCAGGTTCTCCCCCGATGAGAGCTATGTCGACTCCGGCGGCGCGCTCACCACGGCACTGAGCGTGGGCGTACCCGGCAATGCTGTCAAGCAATCAAGGGAAGAGAATCTGACAGGAAACAGTCCCGAGATCTCGTGCTAAGGATCTCTGGGTGAGAATTCGATAGGATCGCTGGCGTTCGGCCGCACCCGTACACTCCCACGCATGAACTCGGGACCGATCACGCTCGCCATTGTCGGTGCCGGCAACCGGGGTCGCGACACCAACGGGCGCTGGTGCCTGAATCATCCTGAGCAGGCGCGTGTCGTGGTCGTGGCCGAGACCGACGCAAGCCGGCGATGGACGCTGGCCGTTGCACAGCATCGGACCGGAAGCCACCGTTGGCGACTGGCGCGGTCTGCTGAGCACGGGTCGCCTGGCGGATGCCGTCGTGATTGCCTGGTCGAGTTGTCAGGCTGAACGACCGCCGGCCGAGGCCGATAGACTCCCAACGCATGGCCAAGACGATCACGGTCCCGCGCGGCACGCGCGACCTGCTGCCTGAACTGACGCCGGCCTGGGATCGAGTAGAGGCGGTTGCGCGCGATCTGGCGCGCCGCTATGCCTTCGAGCGCATCGAGATCCCGCTCTTCGAACGCGTCGAGCTGTTCGCGCGTGGCCTGGGTGAGTCGTCAGATGCCGTCGAGAAGGAGATGTTTCGAGTTTCCGGCGCGAAGGGCAGCGACGAGGAGGCTGCGCCATGGGCGCTCCGCCCCGAGCCAACCGCCGGGATCGTGCGCGCGTTCATCGAGCACGGCATGCATGTGCGGCCCGGGCCGCTGCGGCTGACCCTGATCGGCCCCATGTTCCGCTACGACCGACCGCAGGCCGGGCGCTACCGCCAGTTCAGCCAGTGGGACGTCGAGGTCATCGGTGATGCTGGACCGGCTGTCGACGCGGAGCTCATCGAGCTCGCGCATCGGTTCTATGCCGAGGTTGGCCTGACCGATGTGATCGCTCGCGTGAACTCGATCGGAGACGCTGAATGCCGACCCGGGTACCGCGAGGCCCTGATCGGCTACTTCAACGTCCACGAGGATCGGCTCAGCGAAGACTCGCGTCGACGCCTGCGTGTGAACCCGCTCCGCGTGCTGGACGACAAGGAGCTTCCGGACGACCTTGCCGAAGCCGCCCCTCGTGGCATCGACCACCTGTGCGACGCATGTCGCGAGCATTTCGACGCGGTCAGATCCCTGTTGGACGCACTCCACATCCGCTATGAGCTGGACCATCGGCTGGTGCGCGGGCTCGACTACTACACCCGCACCGCGTTCGAGTTCTATGTCGCCGGACGCGAGGGGCAGCAGCAGGCGCTCGGTGGCGGCGGCCGCTACGACGGCCTGGTGGAGCGGCTGGGTGGTCGTTCGACGCCGGGGATCGGCTTTGGCATCGGTCTTGACCGGACCATCCTGGCCATGGAGGAAGGGGGCGTGGTGCTGCCGTCGCGTTCGCGGTGGGTCGCGATTGTCGGCAGTGGTGGCGATCACGCGCGCCGGCTGCAGATCGCGGCGACCCTGCGTGAGGCTGGCGTGGCGGTGCGGCCGGATGGCTCGACCCGCCGGATCGGCAAGCAGCTCGAGTCGGCCGCGAAGGCTGGAGCTCGATGGGTTGTCATCATCGGGGAGGCCCAGGCGCTGGTGCTGAAAGACCTGGACACTGGCGAGCAGCAGGACGATGTTTCAGTCGACGCCGTGGTGGCGACCGTCAGCGGAGGAAGCCGCTCGCGACCGTGATGGTGACGCTGGCAACGAGGCCCATCATGACCACCATCACCACGATGCCGGCGGTGTACCCGAAGGCGTAGCGGCGTGGTCGATCACCCAGATCGTCACGGACGGCCGAGAGCGGACCGATGGCGTCGCCCCCGGAGGTGGCTGCTTGACGTGCCTCTGCCGCAGCGACCATGGCTCGGGCCGCCAGCCGACGCTCCGTGTCCTCGATTCCTTCAGCTGCGCGGCGCATCTGACCGCGATCGCCAGGCTCGTCCGACCACCACGCGATCCATTCGCTGAGGGCCGCGCGCTCGAATCGCTGCCAGGGCGTGTCGTCCGGAAGCATTGCAAGCCGCTCGCGAGCCTCCTCGATCCGGCCGTTGGCTGCCAGGAGCTCGACCCGTAGTGGCCGCAGACCCATCGTGTCAGGCAGGGTATTGACCATCGCCGGTGTCGCGCGCGGCAGAGCGGTGAGGCGTCGCCCGAGCTCGTCCTGCCAGCGTTCGGTCTCCCAGCCGTTCAGCCAGGTCATCACGTCGTGCGCGCGACGAACGGCCGCCGGCTGCACCAGCAGCCACAGGGGCGCCATGATTGCAACGAAGATGGCGGCATCGACAAGCTGGCGGAACGGCGTGGCGATGGAGCCGATCAGGAGCCCATCCGCGACAGAGGAGGCGACCAGGCCTGCAGTCAGGCCGACGACCGCTGGACGAATAGGCCCGATCGACTCCGCTCGCCGGAAGGCCTCGCTCAGCGCACGCGCACGCGGGTGCGGCTCGGGCACGGGAGGACGGCGAGATCGGAACATCGGCGAGGCATGATAGCCGCGCCCGGAACGGGTAGATTGGGCGTGGCGGGGATGAGCTACTCGATGAGCCGCCCAACGTGCGACACGATCGCGATCGCAGAATCATCTGCTACCATGACCGGCCCATGAGCACCGGATTCCGTACCCTCACCTGTGGCGAGCTGCGCGCCGAGCATGTCGGCGAGCGGGTGACGCTGGCGGGCTGGGTGCATCGGCGTCGCGACCACGGTCATCTCGCCTTCTTCGACCTCCGCGACCGTCATGGCATCACACAGGTCGTGACAAACGCGGAGGACGCCCCCGAAGCCCACGCTGCAGCCGAGCCCGCCCGGAGCGAGTGGGTCGTGCAAATCGAGGGCGTCGTCCGTGCCCGGCCCGGCGGGACCACCAACAGCGAGCTTGCCACCGGCGAGGTCGAGATTGCGGTCGATCGGTTCACCGTCCTCAACCCCTCGAAGGTGCCGCCGTTCTACATCAACGAGGAGCAGCCAGGCCTGGACGAGTCGCTGCGCCTGAAGCATCGGTACCTGGATCTCCGTCGTCCGCCGATGCAGGCCCGGTTGCTGATGCGCTCGCGCCTGGCATCGGCTATTCGAAGGGCGCTCGAGGACGAGGGTTTCGTTGAGATCGAGACACCCACGCTCATCAGGTCGACGCCGGAAGGCGCGCGCGACTTCGTGGTGCCCTCGCGTCTGCGCCCGGGCGAGTTCTACGCGCTCCCGCAGTCGCCGCAGATCCTGAAGCAGCTGCTCATGGTGGCCGGCTACGACCGCTATTTCCAGCTGGCGCACGCCTACCGCGACGAGGATGGGCGCGGGGATCGGCAGCCGGAGCACACGCAGGTCGACATCGAGATGAGCTTCGTCATTGAGGAGGACGTGCTCTCGACGGTCGAGCGCATGGTCTCGCGCGTTGCCGGCGAGGTTCTTCCCGAGCGGCCGATCCTCACTGAGCCATTCCCGCGGGTGTCCTACGCGGATGCCATGGACCGGTACGGCTCCGACAAACCAGACATCCGCTTCGGCCTCGAGCTGGTCGACCTGGCCGATGCGGTCCGGGAGGTCGACTTCCGGGTTTTTTCCGAGCCGATTGCCGCCGGCGGGGTCGTCTTCGGCATCGTCGCGCCGGGCTGCGGCGACTACACCCGCAAGCAGCTCGACGAGCTGATCGACCTAGCCAAGCGACACGGCGCGAAGGGCCTCGTTCACCTTTCGGTTCAGGCAGATGGGTCGCTCCACGGGCCGGCGGCGAAGTTCCTGGAGGGACGCGAGGCCGAGCTGCTCGCGGCGCTGGGTGCGATGTCGGGCGACCTTGTCCTCATCGTCGCCGATGCCGATCGGTACGCGGGTGCGGAGGCGCTCGGTCACGTGCGCCTGGCGATAGGGGATCGGCTTGGGCTGCGGCAGCCGGGTGTGCTGTCCTACGTCTGGGTCCATCGGTTCCCGATGTACACCTGGGATGCCGAGGGCGAACGCTGGGACGCGACCCACAACCCGTTCAGCGCGCCGGCGCCCGAGGACCTTGACCGCCTGGAGTCGGATCCGGGATCAGTCCGCGCGCAGCAGTACGACCTGGCGCTCAACGGCTGGGAGTCGGGCGGTGGCTCGATCCGCATCCACCAACGCGCGCTGCTCGAGAAGTCCTTCGCGCTCATGGGCCACACGGTCGACGGCATGCGCGATCAATTCGGCGCCCTGCTCGACGCGTTGGAGTACGGCGCACCACCGCACGGTGGGATCGCCATCGGCCTCGACCGATGGGCCGCCCTCTACGCTGAGGTCGACAACATTCGCGAGGTGATGGCCTTCCCGAAGACGCAGTCGGGCACCGACCTGATGCTCGACGCCCCGTCGCGCATTTCAGAGGCTCAGCTCGACGAGCTCCACCTGCGGATCGTCGAGGATGACTGAGCCGATGGCACGCTTCGGCCTTCACGGTTCCCTTCTCGCGACACCAGGTCAGCGCGACGCCCTGGTCAAGCACATGCTGGACGCAGCGGCACTCATGGAGGATGCGCCCGGTTGCGACCTTTACCTCGTCAGCACATCGGAGACGGATGATGACGAGGCCGTCTGGATCACGGAGATCTGGCGGACCGAGGCCGATCATGACGCGTCGCTGTCGCTGCCTGGAGTCCCCGAGCTGATCGGCCGCGCGCGACCGCTCATCGCAGGAATGGGAGACTCGCAGCGCCTCGTGCCGATCGGCGGTGTTGGTCGTTCAACCAAGGGCTGACGAATGCCTAATGCCGGCGAGAATCTGCACGGCGGCCGGCATCGGCGAATGAGTCAGTCGTTGGCGGGAAGGTAGCTGCCATCGGCGTCATGCGTCTCGTGACCGGTCAGTGCCGGGTTGAAGACGCAGACCAGGCGCAGGGGCGAGATGACACGGATCGTGTGACGATCGTGTTCCGGCGCATAGACCGATCCTGGACCGATGTGGTGCACGACACCGGTGTCGCGCTCGGTGATCTCCGCCTCGCCGTCGATGCAGTAGCAGGCCTCGTTTTGATGCTTGTACCAGAGGTCCATCTCAGCCCCGCCGTCGACGGTCGTTTCCGACAGCGAGAAGCCGAGGCCGTCGTCGCGGACGAGCAGCCGTTGTGCCCGCCATCCCTCGCCGCGCACATCCAGCTCCGTGCCGTTGATCTCTTCCAGGGTCCGAACGATCATGTGCCGCTCTCCAGTGCGTTTGGAAATTGCCATTCTTCGATCACAGCGATGTTAGGCGGGTGCAGGCGGCATTTGGGCCTGTATTTGAGCGTGAGCTGCGCCTTTGGCGACCGGTTCGACCGCGTAACGCCGACCACATCGTCGGATGGCAACTTTTCCGCCTGAACGCGCTCCGAACGACCCGCGACTATCATCGGTACCCATGGCTGTCTACCTCGATCATGCCGCGACCTCGCCCCTGCGCCCCGAGGTGCTGGAGGCGATGCTGCCGTACCTAACGCGGCACGGCGGCAATCCGTCGAGCCTGCACGCGTCGGGTCGTCGTGCTCGCAAGGGAGTTGACGAGGCACGCGAGATGATCGCGCAGCGGATCGGCGCACAACCCCGCGAGATTGTCCTCACCGCCGGCGGTACGGAGGCCGACAACCTGGCCGTCAAGGGCGTCGCGTGGGCGGCAACCTCGCGGGGGCGCCATGTCATCACGACCGCTGTCGAGCACAAGGCCGTCCTCAATGCAGCGGCGATCCTGGAGCGGAGTGGCTTCGAGGTGACCATCCTGCCGGTGGACCGACACGGCCGCGTCGACCCGATCGACGTTGCGACGGCCCTGACCGAGCGGACGACGCTGGTGAGCGTGATGGCCGCCAACAACGAGGTGGGAACGCTCCAGCCCATCGTCGCCATTGGCGAGATCGTGCGCGGGCATGGCGCGAAGCTGCACGTCGACGCCATCCAGTTCGCGGCTCACGAGGCCGTTGACGTCGATGCCTGGCGGGCTGACCTCGTCAGCCTATCGGCGCACAAGCTCGGAGGTCCGCAGGGCGTCGGCGCACTGTTCGTGCGGCGCGGAACGCAGATGCTGCCGCAGCTGCAGGGCGGTTCGCAGGAGCGCCAGCGTCGTGCCGGCACCGAGAATGTGGCCGGCATCGTCGGGTTCGGCGCCGCCTTCGCACTGCCCCTTGACTCGGCTCGTGATGGGCTTCGCGGACTATGCGGCCGGCTGCGAGAAGGGCTTCTGGCATTCGAGGGTGTGAGCCTGACCGGCCATGCGGAGGATCGGCTTGCAAACAACGTGAGCGTCGTGATCGACGGAGTCGAGGGCGGCGACCTGGTGGCGGCGCTGGACCTCGAAGGGATCGAGACATCGACCGGCAGCACCTGCACCTCCGGTAGCGCCGAACCGAGCCATGTGCTGCTCGCGATGGGCATCGATCCGCACCTCGCGCACGGCTCGCTGCGCCTGACGCTCGGGCCGGAGGCTTCGGAGGCCGATGTCGACGCCACGCTGGCGGCTCTGCAGACCGTGCTGCCACGGCTTCGGGGCACGGTGGGAGTTCGGCCGAAGGCGACGGTACCCGCATGAGCCGAATCGTGGCCGCGATGAGCGGGGGCGTGGATTCATCGGTCGCGGCGGCGCTGCTCGCGAAGGAGCGTGGCGACAACGAGGTCATCGGTGTCTGGATGCGAACGCACGGTGACATGCCGGAGGGATACGAGCTGTCGCGGTCCTGCTGCTCGCCAGATGCGGCAGACGACGCGCGGCGCGTGGCGCAGTTGATCGATATCCCATTCTTCACGCTCAACGTGGAGAAGGAGTTCGGCGCGCGCGTCATCGATGCCTTCGTCGACTCCTACCTGGAAGGCTCGACGCCCAACCCCTGCCAGGCATGCAACCAATACATCAAGTTCGACGAGCTCCTGCGACGCGGTCTGGCCGCGTACGGGGCCGATGCCGTCGCAACCGGACACTACGCTCGGCTCGGGCACCGCGATGGCCGATGGCGCCTGATGCGCGCCGCCGATGCCAACAAGGACCAGACCTACTTTCTGTGGGTGCTCGATCAGGAGCAGCTAGCGCGGACGCAGTTTCCCCTCGGTGACCTGACGAAGCCGGAAGTGCGCCAGATCGCGGCGGAGCTGACGTTGCCCACCGCGGATAAGCCGGAGAGCCAGGAGATCTGCTTCGTGCCCCTGGGCGACTACCGGACACTCCTCGAGGAGCGGCGCGGCTATGCCGGCGATCCCGGACCGATCATCGATGCCGACGGCACGCGTGTTGGGACGCACACCGGCTACGCGCATTACACCGTCGGTCAGCGGCACGGCCTTGGCCTCGCGCTCGGTGAGGCGGTCTACGTCCGCGAGGTCCAGCCAGTTACCAACACCGTTGTGATCGGCCGCCGCGAGGAGGTCGCGCAGCGAACCTTCACCGTCGATGGCGCGCGCTTCACTGCCGGCGGCCCGCCTCGTGAGCGATTCACCGCATCGGTCCGCATCCGTCATCGCGCGCCCGACGTTCCTGCCGAAATGACGATGGTCGGTCGCGATCGGTTCGTGGTCGAGACGGCCGAGCCGGTGTGGGCGCCCGCACCGGGTCAGGCGGCTGTGCTGTATGACGGCGTGGAATGCCTCGGCGGGGGACGCATCGTTCGCTCCGACAGGTAGACGCAGGTTTCGCCGATGCCGCCCTGGCTGATCTGGGTCCCGATCCTGGCGCTCATCAACCTTCTCCTCTTCATCGCCGTCCGCGGACGGTGGGGGAAAAGCGTGCTCGCGCTCGCGGTTGCGGCAGTCATTGGCGTGGTGGCCGGCGACCAGGTTGCGGGCCGTACCGGGTTGGAGGTGCTGCGCATTGGTGATATGCACCTGGTGGCTGCGTCGGTTGGGGCGCAGGTGCTCATGATCGCCATGTCTCTGCTCAGTGCCCTCGGCCCGATCCGGCTGGAGGACTAACGGCGCCGTGGCATAGCGGAGGTCGCGACGGGTGTCCCGGCCAGGACGGCCGGTGTAGAGTCGCGGCCATGGATCTCGCCCTCGCCATCTTCAACATCGGTGCCGGACTCGGCGTGCTGGCGGCGGGCGGTGCACTCGCCTACCTGGCCTGGCACACCACGCCACTTATCAAGGAGTCTCGCGCGCTGGCGTCGGACCTTCGACGGCTCACGCGGAACACCGAGACCGAGCTGCGGCCGATCCTCACCCACGCCCGCGAGCTGACGAGCAATGTCGAGGTGCTGAGCGAGGACGTGGCCGTCAAGCTCGATCGGCTGACTGATCTCATGAACAGCCTCCAGCACAGCCTCGATACCGTCCAGATCACCGCCAGCCCGCGACGATCCGAGGCCGGATCGGTAGAATCGTGGAAAACGCGAGAGGATTCATCCGACTCATGAAGGACTCTGGATTCGGCAGCTTCCTGGCGGGCGTGGTGATCGGCGGTCTTGCCGGCGCAGCATTGGGGTTGATCCTGGCCCCGCAGACCGGCGAGGAATTCCGGGAGCACGTCAACGATTTCGTCGACAACAAGCGTGCCGAGATCGGTGATGCAGTGACCGAAGGACGTCAGGCCGCCGAACAGGCGCGGGCCGATATGGTCACCGACTTTGACGCGCATGCCAACGCACAGCCCGGGAGCCCTGTCTCCTGACGCCACCCTGATCCACGACCGCAGCCACGCACACGAGAGTCGGTCGGTCGCCGGCTCTCGTCGTGAATGAAGGATGAACCGATGCAGCCGATGAGCGCGGCCGAGATCCGCGAGGCGTTTCAACGCTTCTTCGAGGGGCGTGGCCACACGCGCGTGCCATCGGCGCCCATCCTTGCACGGGACGATCCGACGCTGCTCTTCGTCAACTCGGGCATGGCACCGTTCAAGCGCGTCCTCACCGGCGAGGAGAAGCGTGACTATGTTCGTGCCGTGGATTCGCAGCTCTGCCTGCGCGTGGCCGGCAAGCACAACGACTTCGAGGAGGTCGGCCGCACGCCGCGCCACCAGACCCTGTTCGAGATGCTGGGCAACTGGAGCTTCGGCGACTACTTCAAGCGTGACGCGATCCACTGGCACTGGCAGCTCTTGACTGATGTCTTCGGCATCCCCGCCGACCGCCTGGCCGCCACCGTCTACACCGATGATGACGAAGCGGCGGTGATCTGGGCCGATGAGATCGGCCTGCCTCCCGAGCGTATCGTGCGCTGGGGCAACATCGCCCTCGGCGACGAGAAGAACTGCTGGAGCATGGGCGAGACCGGCCCGTGCGGCCCGTGCAGCGAGCTGCACTACGACCGTGGCGTTGAGCTCTCAGAGGGACCGGAGTGCATCCCGGACCATTCGGAGCATTGCCCGCGCTGGCTGGAGATCGGCAACCTCGTCTTCATGCAGTTCGACCGCGCGCTCGACGGGACCCTGTTGCCGCTGCCGTTCAAGAGCGTCGATACCGGCACCGGCCTGGAGCGGCTGACGTCGGTCATCCAGGGCGTTGACTCGAACTACCGGACCGACCTGTTCGTACCGATCATCGAGCGCCTCGCTCAGTTCATCGGCCATGATCCTGACAGGATCGAGAGCGAACGCTTCAGCTACCAGGTGGTGGCCGATCATTCGCGCGCCATGACATTTCTCCTCGCCGAGGGCTTGACGCCGTCGAATGATGGGCCGGGCTACGTGCTGCGCGGCATCATCCGCCGCGCGGTGCGGCACGGGCGCCTGCTGGGAATCACGGGTCCGTTTCTGCGCGAGACGAGCTTGGTGGTGATCGACCTGATGCGCGAAGCCTATCCGTACATTGGCGCTCAGCGCGATGGGATCCTCGACGCCATCGAGGCGGAGGAGGAGAAGTTCGCGCGAACCCTCGACTCCGGCAGCGCGCGCCTGGAGCAGTTGGCTTCCGCCGGCGGCATCATCAGCGCGGCCGATGCGTTCCGCCTGCACGACACCTTCGGCTTCCCGATCGATCTGACCGTCGAGATGGCGGCCGAGCACGGCGTGACGGTCGACCGCGCCGGGTTTGACGTGGCGATGACCGAGCAGCGCGAGCGCTCGCGCGGCGATAAGCGCGCAACGTTCACGGCGAACGCTGAGATCGCCGCACTGCGGAGCGAATTCATCGGCTATCCGAACGAGACGATCGCCGACGACCTTCGCGTGCTGGCGGTCGTGCCGGGCGAGCCAGCCGTGGTCGTGCTCGATTGCACCCCGTTCTACGCCGAGGGCGGCGGGCAGATCGGCGACCGAGGAGAGCTCATCGGTCTGAACGGCCGTCTGCGGGTGGATGACACGCAGCGCGCCAGCGATGCGATCGCGCACCTCGGCGAGGTGATGGGCGAGCTGGCTGTTGGGGATGTCGTGCGTGCCGAGGTCGACGAGGGCCGACGATGGGGCGCGGCGCGAAACCACACCGGCACCCACCTGTTGCATCGGGCATTGCGTGACGTGCTGGGTGAACAGGCCAAGCAGGCTGGCTCGTGGGTCGGTCCGGAAGCCCTGCGCTTCGACTTTCCGGCGCAGTCCGCGACCTCCCGGGAGGCGCTGCGCGAGGTCGAGCGACTCGTGAATAGCGAAATCCGCCGCAATGCGCCGGTCCATCCGCAGTCGATGAAGATGGAGGAGGCGCAGGCGCTGGGTGCCGACATGTTCTTCGGCGAGAAGTACCTCCCCGAGTCGGTGCGCGTCGTCCAGGTCAATGGCTACAGCAAGGAGCTGTGCGGCGGGACGCACGTGGCTGCCACTGGCCAGATCGGCCAGCTCGTCATCACTGGCGAGTCGAGCATCGGGGCTGGGCTGCGACGCATCGAGGCCGTCACGGGCGAGACTGCGGCCGAGCTGGTGGGAACCAGGCTCGAGGCATTGCGAAGCGCCGCAGTCCTGCTCGGCGAGCGAGAGGAGAATGTCCCCCAACGCGTGGAAGCCCTGCTGGCGCGACTCCGTGATGCGGAGAAGGCAGCAAAGGCGCCCCGAAGCGCAGCCGCACGGTTGGATGCGGCGGCCGCGCTTCACGGCGCACAAGAGGCCGGGACCACAAAGGTGATCGTGCAGGCGTATTCAGATGCCGATGCGAATTCGCTGCGCGCCCTCGCCGACGATCTGCGTGGCATGACCGGCCGGTTCGTGCTCGTTGCGGTGGCTGCCGCGGACGGCAAGCCGTCCATCCTCGTCGCCGCCAGTCGCGATCTTGCCTCCGACGGATTCGATGCCGGCGCCATCGTCCGCCAGGCGGCGCCGATCATCGGCGGCGGCGGGGGCGGTCGAGCGGAGCTCGCCCAGGCCGGCGGTCGCGACGCGTCCCGGCTCGACGAAGCATTGCGCAAAGCAGCGCGACTCTCGCTCGAGACGCTCCAGCGGATCGAGACGGCCTGACACGAACACGACCACCGTGACCGGCGTACAGCGGCTCTGGGGACGCGTCGCGGATCGGCTTAGAAGCGCGGCGCGCTCAGGCCGTTCGCCGGCGATCGCGGCGCTCGACATCGGTACCGAGTTCGCCAAGGCGCTGGTGCTGTCGGTGGAGACCGATCCAGACGGCCGGTTGGTCGGGGTCGTGCACGGCAGCGGTCGACATCGGCAGGGCTTGGCGCACATGCAGTCGGGCACGGTGAGCGACATCGATGCCGTGGTCGCCAACTGCCGCCTTGCGATGGACCAGGCGCGCGTCATGGCAGGCCGGCGGCCCACGGCCGTGGTGATCGGGATCGCCGGAGAGCTGGTCAAGGGGGCGACCAGCACGCTCACCATGCGTCGTGACGATCCGCGGGCGCAGCTTGGCGAGCCGGAGCTGGAGCGGATCGTGATGCGTGCCCAGGAGTCCGCACTGCGCGAGGCCGAGGAGCGGATCCGCTGGGAGTCAGGCCTGGATCGGCTTGACGTGCGGCTCGTGCATGCCGCCATCGTGGAGATGACGATCGACGGCTATCCGGTCAGCAACCCGATCGGCTTCAACGGTGCGCAGGTGGAGCTCCACCTCTTCAACGCCTTTGCGCCGATGGTGCACCTCGGCGCGCTCCAATCCGTGGCGACAGCGCTCGACCTCGAGCTGCTGGGGGTGATCGCCGAGCCGTACGCGGTGGCCACCTGTCTCGAGCCGGGCGAGCTCGGCGAGACCGGAGCCGTGTTTGTCGATATTGGCGGCGGCACGACCGACGTTGCACTCGTGCGAGGCGGTGGGATCGCCGGCACCAAGATGCTGGCGCTCGGCGGCCGCGCCTTCACCAAGGGCGTTGCCGAGCGACTCGGCATCTCGTTCGCCGATGCCGAGCGCGCCAAGCTCGCGGTCGGCAGTGACGAGCGCCCAGAGGTCGCAGACGCCCTGATCGAGGATGCGCGGATCTGGCGCACGGGCGTCGAGCTGATGATTGGTGACCTTGCGGGCGGTGAGCTGCTGCCGGGACGCATCCTGCTATGCGGAGGGGGCGCCGACCTGGCACAGGTGCGCGCCGTGCTTGACGAGGATGGATGGTGGAGCCGGCTGCCGTTCGCGCGGCGCCCCAGGATTCGTGCGCTGGCGCCGGGAGAGGTGACCGGGCTGCGGGATGCGACCGGCACGCTCGGCACGCGCCAGGATGTGACGCCGATGGCGCTCGCCCACCAGGCGCTGATACTGGACGCCGGCGCGTCGGCGGTCGATCGTGCCATGCGCGGCGTCGTGCGCGAGATGGCGCTGTGAGCGACGAAGCAACGCTGCTCTACCTCGAGACCGATGACGAGGTTACCTCGGTCGTCCGGCGCCTGCGCGAGACGGATGCCGATCGGGTCATCCTCGTCGTCCCGGGTCGCTCGCGGGCGACGTCGAGTGCCGTTGCGCTGCGACTGCTTGCCCGCGTCGGCGAGGATGCGGGGCACCGGGTTGCGGTGGTCGGCGATGCGCTCACCCGGTCGCTCGCAACGGACGCCGGCCTCGACACGTACGCATCGGTCGGTGATGCTCGTCAGGCGGCTCCGGCTACGGTCGAGGTGCACGCTCGTGGCGCCTCGATCCACGTCGTGCGCGGCGACGTTTCCAAGGAGACCGCGCCGGTCGCAGCCGCGCCGCCCAAGCCAAAGCCAAAGCCGAAGCCGGAGTCGGAGTAGGAAGCGGTGTGGACGGATGCCGACACGCAGGTGCGGCCGGTCGTCGTGCCCCACGCTATCGGGCGGCAACTTAGGCACCGGCCGCCGGTGTCGCGACCTCGCTCGGCTCGTCGCGCGCTGCCGACGGCGGCGATGTTCGGGATCGTGGTGGTGCTGCTCGTCGTCGCCGGTGCGCTCGGAGCCGTGCTGCTTCCGGCGGCGACCGTCGCCATCATGCCGGGTAGCGAACCGCTCGGACCGATACCGTACGAGATCCGAATCGACGAAGCGGAACGGATGACAGGATCCGTCGAAGCGTCTGCCACGGTGACCGCGACCGGGACCTATGCGATCCAGGCCGCCGCGGTCGGAACGGTGGCGTTTCGCAACTTCAATACGGTCGACGTCGCGGTGGGGGCCGGAACGCTCGTCGCCGCCGGCGAACAGGCCTTTGAGACGACCGCTGAGATCGTCGTCCCGGCCGGTGCGCTGACGGGCGCTGGGACGATCCAGGCAGGCGAGGAGGCGGTTGGTGTGGCGGCGTCCGCCATCGGTCCTGACGCCAATGTCCCGGCAGAGGCCATCGACACCATCCTCACGCAGAGTGTTGCCGCGCGCCTGCGTGGCTTTCCGAACAACTCGCAGCGCCTCGTCCTCAACCCGGAGGCGACCGCAAATGGTGTCGACACCACCGGCCCGGAGATCACCCAGCAGGACGTGGACGCTGCGCTGGCTGCGCTCATCCAGGCCCTGGACGATGCGCTTGCAGATGAGCTGGGCGGCAGTGGGGACGCCATCATCGCCGATCCGGTTGAGCAGCCCGAGCCGATCATCGATGGTGTCGACGGCCTGGTCGAGATGCGCGACCAGGAGAGCGCTGAGATCAGCGGTACCCTCGCCTTCGATCGGCTCATCATCGAGCGGGACGAGGTCGTCAGCATGGCTGAGCAGCGTTTGCTGGACGATCCGAGTGCCCTGCCGGACGGGCACGAGGCAGTGCTGGGTGCGACCGAGGTGACGATTGGCGAGGCGCGTCGCGCTGCCGACGCGCTCGTGGTGAGCGTCAACGTGAGCGGCGCATCGACGCCCGCCATCGACCGTGCGGAGGTCATCCAGCGCATCCGGGGTCGCTCCATCCAGGAAGCGAGAGACGCGCTCGCCGCGCTTGGAGACGCGACCATCGAGCTGTGGCCCGCGTGGGTCGCGTCCGTGCCGGAGCTGGAGTGGCGGATCGATGTCGAGGTCGCTGACGGTCAGTGAGCAGGTTCATCGGTCTCGATCACGGCAGCCGGCGTATCGGCGTGGCCGTCGGAGATACCGAGACAGGGATGGCGTTTTCGCGTGCGGCCATCCAGCGACGCAACCTCGCCGCCGACCTGGCGACGATTGCGGACCTGGTCGCGGTCGAAGCGGCAGCGGCTGTCGTCATCGGCCTTCCGCTCAACATGGATGCCAGCGAAGGGGATCAGGCCGCATCGGTTCGTCGGTTTGGCGAGCGGTTGGTCGCTCTCGGCCTCACAATCGCCTACGAGGACGAGCGTCTCAGCTCATGGGAGGCGGGGGAGCGGCTGACGGAGGCCGGCAGGCGCCCGCGTCGTGCGAGCGGCGAGCTGGATTCGACGGCAGCCCGCGTGATCCTGCAACAATATCTCGACGCCCGCCGCCGGGCCGGACCGCCTGAGGAAACCGAATGACCCGACGCCCCGCGCCCATGGGAGAGTACGAGGAGCGCCGCAACGCGCGCATCCGCCAGCTTCGCGAACAGCGCGAGGGGCCGATGCGCCGCCGACGCCGGGTGCAGCCGCTCCTGCTGATCCTCTGGATTGCGGGCTCGATCGCGCTCCTCGGCGTTCTCATCGTGTTCGGCTTCAACTCTTTCTTCGCCCCGCGCGTGATGGCGTGGGTCGAGGAGAATCCCTCGGCGATCGAGCACGGCGTGGTCGAGGACTTCGTGCAGTGGTATCGCCCCGAGGTCCTGACCGACTCCCCGGCCAGCGAGGATCAGCGACGAGTCACGGTGAACGTCGAGACCGGGGCCACGGACACGTCGATCGGTCAGCTCCTGTTCGACGAGGGGCTCATCCGCAGCGAGATCGCGTTCCAGTACGCCGTCATCACTGCCGGGCGCGAGGGGACGCTCGCCGCGGGTGTCTATGACCTCTTCCCGAGCATGCGGCCGTCGGAGATCGTCGCGACGCTCCAGGGACAACCGTTTGGTGAAGTCACCACGGTGACGCTGCGCGAGGGCCTGCGCCTCGAGGAGATCGTCGCCACGTTCGCCGCGAGCGAGATGACGATGAACATCGAGGAGTTCGCCTCCCTGCTCCAGGCGCCGCCCGCGGCTTTGCTCAACCAGTACGACTTCCTGGCGGATCTCCCTGCCGGCCGCTCGCTGGAGGGCTACATTCCGCCGGAGACAATCGAGTACCAGATCGGCGCCGAAGCGATCGATGTCGTCGAAGCGCTCCTGACCCAGTTCCAGATGTCGCTCACCGACGAGATCATTGCCGGCCTGGATGCCAAGGGTCTCAGTTTCGACGAGGCCATCATCATCGCCAGCATCGTGGAGCGCGAGGCGGTCATCGACGAGGAGCGTCCGCTCATCGCGGCGGTCTATACGAAGCGGTTTCAGGAGCCGGACAATGCGCAGACGGCTGGGTTGCTGAACGCGGATCCGACTCTCCAATACGGGTTGACGACCGGCGACCAGCGACCCATCGGACATCCGTTGCTTGGCGCGAGTGAGGGGGGCAACCTGGCCGTCGACGAGTGGGGATCGATCGATTGGTGGCCGCAGCTCCAGGTCGGCGGAGGCGACGTCGCCCTGGAAGAGTCCCTGCTCGGCTTCCAGACTTACACCCAGGCAGGTCTGCCACCGATGCCGATCGCGGCTCCCCGCATTGGCTCGCTCGAGGCGGTTGCCGCCGCACCCATTGATGATGGATTCCTGTTCTTCGTTGCCGGCTGCCCGGACGGTACGCGGGACGGCTCGCACTACTTTTCGACGACGCTCGACGAGCACAACGCCAACCGCGCGCGGGCCAACGAGGAGTGCGTCGGCTTGTGACCGATGCGCGCCTCTCCGCCCTGCGAGTGCTTCTCGACGAGCACGCGCTTGATGCCATGCTCCTGAGCCGCAGCGCGAACAAGCGCTACTTCAGCGGCTTCCGACTCGGCGACGCCGATGGCCCGACCTCGGGCTTCGCCGGAACGTTGCTCGTGACCCGGGATGTGAATGTGATCCTGGCCGATACGCGATACACCGAACAGGCCGCCAACGAGGCGCCTGACTGGGAAGTCGTTGCGACCGCTGGACCGCTCGCCGAGGAGCTGCCCCCGCTGCTCCTCCGCCACGAGATCGCCGCGCTCGGCATGGAGGCGGCGGTTGTCACGCACGCCGATTGGTCCGCGCTGGCGGGGGCAGCACCCGGCGTCGAGCTGCACGCGATGGACGATGAATTGGTCCCCCTGCGCATCCGCAAGACCGATGAGGAGGTTGCGGCGATCGGTCGTGCCTGTGGCCTGACCGATGACTGTTTTGCGCACCTCGTCGAATTCACCCGTGCAGGGATGACCGAGCGCGCGGTCGCAGTCGAGCTGGAACGGTTCTTCCGGATAAACGACGCCGAGGGTCTCGCCTTCGAGCCGATCGTGCTTGCCGGTGCGCGCGCCGCCATGCCGCACGGACGACCGTCGGAGGCGGTCATCGAGAGCGGCAATGTGCTGCTGATCGACTTTGGCTGCACCGTGGACGGCTATCGGTCCGATATGACGCGCACCCTGTTCGTCGGAGAGGTCCCGGATGAGATCACTCGTTACCACGACGCCGTTCGCGAGGCGCAGCAGGCGGCGATCGACGCGATTGCAATCGGCGTGAACGGGCAGGAGCTGGACGCCATCGCGCGTCGCCGGATCGAGGCGGAGGGCGTCGAGCCGTATGGCCACGGCCTGGGACACGGGATCGGTCTGGAAACGCACGAACCGCCGCGCCTGCGCCGATCGGAGGCGTTCACGCTCGAGGCAGGCATGGTCTTCAGCGTCGAACCGGGCATCTACCTCCCGGGCGTTACCGGTATCCGGATCGAGGACATCGTCGCGCTCGAAGGGGGTGGTCCGCGTCTGCTGACGAAATCCCCGCGCGACGCCCTCGTCATCGGCTGAACGTGAGCGACGCAACGTCGGACGTCGCGATTCATATGAGGCGTGTGTTGTGCGCGGGAATGAGGCATTGGACCGTTCAAATTCACGCAACGTGGGAATCAGGACGCCCGCGGCATCGTTACGCAGCGCGTTGTTCACCTCGCGTGAATCCAAACGGTTCGCGAGCGTCTCAGCCAATCGGCAGCGCGGTATCCTGAGCGGCGCACCCATCGGTTCACGAAACAGGAGCAACGATTGATCAGCACCGGCGACGTCAAGAAGGGCGTCATCATCGAGCTCGACGGGCAGCTCATGAAGGTCCTTGACTGGAGCCACATCAAGATGGCGCGCGGCTCGGCGCAGGTGCGGATGAAGCTGCAGAACGTGCGCAAGGGCGACATCGTCGAGCGGACGTTCCAGGCAGGCACGCGATGGCCGCGCGCCCGGGTCGAGCAGCGCCGGGTCCAGTACTTGTACGCCGATGGCGACGTCTACCACTTCATGGACAGCGAGACCTACGATCAGTTCGCGGTCAACGGCACCATGCTCGGCGACGATGCGCGATACCTCGTCGAGAACACCGATGTCTTCGTCAGCTCCCACGAGGACGAGATCCTGGGAGTCGACCTCCCGGTCACCGTCGACCTCACGGTTGTCCAGACCGATCCCGGCTTCGCCGGCGATACCGCCACCGGTGCGAAGAAGGCGGCGACCCTCCAGACCGGCCTCGTCGTCCAGGTTCCGCTCTTCGTGAACGAGGGCGACGTGCTGCGCGTCGACACGCGTACCGGCGACTACGTCCCTCGCGTCAAGTAGGAGTCGCACCGGACGAGGAGCGAGGATGAATCGTGAGCAGCGATCTCTCTGGGGCGAGCCGCCAGAGCCGCCAGAGCCGCCGGAGCTGCCGGCGCGCACCGCTCCGCGGATCCTGCGGGTCACCGACCTCAACCGGCGCGTACGCAGCCTCCTCGACGCGGATGCGATCCTCGCCGATATCTGGGTCGAGGGCGAGGTCAGTCAGCCGTCGTTTCCGCCGTCGGGTCACTGCTTCTTCACGCTCAAGGACGCCAACAGTCAGGTCCGGGCCGCGCTCTTCCGCGAGGAGCTGACGCGAGCGGGTATGCGGCCGGCGCATGGGATGAACGTCATCATCCACGGCCGCGTCCGGGCGTACGAGCCGCAGGGGGTCTATCAGCTGTACGTAGACACCATCACGGCTGCCGGCGCCGGTGACCTGCATGCGCAGTACGAGGCGCTCCGCAACAAGTTGGCCGCTGCCGGCCTGTTCGAGGACGGCCGCAAGCGTCCCATTCCGCGCTGGCCACGCAGGATCGGTGTCGTCACGTCGCCGGTGGGCGCCGTCTGGCGTGACATCACCAACGTCCTGCGCCGCCGCTACCCGCTGGCCGAGCTGGTACTGAGCCCGACCGTCGTGCAGGGAACCACGGCCGCGCCCGCGATCGTGCGCGCGCTCCAGCGTCTCTACGCGCAGCCGGACCTCGACACGATCATCCTGGCCCGCGGCGGCGGATCGCTCGAGGATCTGTGGAGCTTCAACGACGAGCGCGTCGTACGGGCAGTGGCCGAGGCGCCGGTTCCGATCATCGTCGGCGTCGGCCATGAGTCGGACGTCACGCTGGCCGACTTCGCAGGGGACCTGCGGGCACCCACACCGTCCGCGGCCGCTGAGCTGGCCACGCCGGATGCTGCGCAATTGGCCACGGTGGTAGGCCGCCTGCGCGACCGGGCGACGGCCGCACTCCTGGCCCGAGCGGCCGAGCGACGGACCTTCCTCGACGCGGAGCGGCGCGCGCTCACCGGCCTGGCGCCCGATATCGGCGCTGCCCGCCAGCGCATTTCGGACCTGCTCGACCGTGGCGCTCGTGCGTTGGATGATCGGATCGCCAGGCGCCGGATGGTGGCCGAGTCCGCGCATGCCACCCTGCGGACCCTGTCGCCCACGGCCACGCTTCAACGTGGCTACGCGGTGGCCCGCACCGTTGACGGCACGATACTCCACGACGCCACGAAAGTGACCGCCGGCGAGGCGCTGCAGGTGATCGTTGCGCGCGGTACCGTGGAGACCCGCGTCGAGCGCACGCGCGCCAACGGAACCGAGGATCTGCTTTCATGATTGACGATGGCGCCACCTTCGACGTCCTGACCGATGACGAGCTCGCCGCAAGGCCGTTCGACGAGCTGGTGGTCGCGCTGCAGCAGACCGTGCAGCGTCTCGAGGGCGGCAGCGTTGGTCTCGAGGAGAGCATCAAGCTCTACAAGCTTGGCCTTCGGCTGCACGCCGCCTGTGAGACCCGGCTGCGCGAGGCCGAGCTCACGATCACGGAGCTCGGACGGGGCGGCGTGCCCGGCGCCGAGCCCGAGGAGCGCTGAGTGCGTGACCCGATCGGACGGCTCCGCTGGGCGATCGCCGAGGGCTGGATTCCCAGCGGCAGCACCGGACCGGCGCCGGACATGACGAGCCACGAGACGGCGTCGCTCCTCAACGTTTCCGACGCCGATGCGCACGTCACGATCACCGTGTACTTCGCGGATCGCGAGCCGGCTGGTCCGTATCGCCTGACCGTTCCGGCCCGGCGCACCGTCCATCAGCGCTTCAACGATCTCTCGGACCCCGAACCGGTCCCGCGTGACACGCCGTATGCCAGCTTGATCGAATCGGATGTGCCGATCGTGGTGCAGCACACCCGCCTCGACTCGCGCCAGGCCGAAAATGCGCTATTGAGCACGATCGCGTTCGCTGCGGACACGTGACGCCGAGGGCGGCGGAACGTGCGCATCGGCCTTGCGTACGTATCGGTCCTATACTTTCGCGCGACCCCAGGAGGGCATGTTTTCCTTGACTCTGCTCGAGACCATCCGCGAGCCGTCGCAGCTGCATGGCATGACGCCGGAGCAGCTCAAAACCCTGGCGGGGGAGCTCCGCGAGAAGATGATTCGCACGGTGCACCAGACCGGGGGGCATCTCGCCAGCTCGCTTGGCGCCGTCGAGATCACGCTCGCGCTGCACCGCGTGATGAGCTCGCCGCGCGATCGGATCGTGTGGGACACCGGGCACCAGGCCTACGCGCATAAGCTCCTCACGAACCGCTGGGATCGCTTCGACACGCTGCGTCAGCTCGACGGAATCGGCGGGTTCCCGCGCCGGTCCGAGAGCGAGCACGACGTCTTTGATGGTGGTCATGCCGGGACCGGCGTCAGCATCGGTGTCGGGCTGGCGGCCGCGCGCGACGTTCGTCCGCGCAACAGTCCTGCACGTCGCCAGCGGATTGCCGTCTGCGTCGGGGATGCCGCCATCGGCTCCGGGCTGACGATGGAGGCGCTCAATCACCTGGGCCACGCCAAGCGTCCGCTCGTCATCGTGCTCAACGACAACGAGATGAGCATCAGCCCATCGGTCGGCGGGCTCTCGACCCGCCTCAACAAGATGCGCCTGTCGCGCGCCTACCAGGAGACGAAATCGGCGACGGTCAAGGCGCTCCCGCGCGTGCCGATCGTTGGCAGGCCGACCTTCGAGCTGCTCGGCTGGGCAAAGGCGGGCTTCAAGCGCAGCTGAGCCAAGGTCGGCTTTTTCGAGGACATGGGGATCACCTACATCGGCGTGCTGGACGGGCACAATCTGGGCGAGCTGGAAGAGGCATTCGAGGCTGCCTTCAAGCTCAACGCCCCGGTCC
>JBPCKH010000280.1:0-3218 GCA_051004475.1 Candidatus Limnocylindria bacterium
CTTCGAGATCCCCGTCGCCGACAACGATGCCACTTTCCGTGCGAGCTTGGTTTGCGGTCGCCTTCATCCTGTTGGCGCTGACCGGCTTGCTGTTGGGACGCATCGTGGAGTTCATCGACTTCAGTGAGCGCGCGCCGTTCAGCCTGCTCGGGATCTTCATGATGATCGAGCTGGCGGTGGTGCTGTTCGGGATCACCGTTGCGCTTCAGCGGAAGCGGATCGCCTATCAGTTCGCGATCGCGATCTCTTTCCTACCGGTACCTGTCCTGGCCGGTCTGCCACCGCTGCTGTTGGACTTCCCACCGACCGCGGCCAACGGGTGGTACCTGCTCATGGTGCCAATTGGTGCGCTCCTGACGGTTGGGCTGCTGCTGGGTCTCCTCCGGACGAGCGCTCGCGCCTGGTTCAGCGAAGCCTGAAGCGCAGGCCTCTGTGGGCTGCTCCGTATACTTGGCCGCGATGACCTCGACTGCAGCCGCCACTATGCGTGCGCTGGCCAAGACGAGCCCCGGCCGCGGCGCTGAGTTTGTTGAACGACTGGCTCCCACACCGGGCGAGGGCGAGGTTCTCCTTCGCGTCGATGCGGCGAGCATCTGCGGCACCGACTACCACCTCTACACCTGGGACGACTGGGCCGCCGAGAATCTCGTGCCGCCGCGGATCCTCGGGCACGAGGTGGCCGGGACAGTAATCGGGACCGGCAAGGGCGTGACGCGCGTCAGGGAAGGCGACCTCGTCGGCGTCGAGTCACACCTGTTCGACTGGACCTGCACCCAGTGCCGCCGAGGCGACATGCATCTGTGCCGCAATCTCCAGGTCATCGGCGTCCACGTTGATGGCGGCTTTGCCGAGCAGGTGGTCATCCCCGAGGCGAACGCGATCGAGTCGAACGGTCTGGACCCGGCGGTGGTTGCTCTCCAGGAGCCGATGGGCAACGCCGTCCATGCTGCGTTCGCCGAACCGATCGAGGGCAAGAGCGTGCTCGTCACCGGCTGCGGACCGATCGGCCTCTGTGCCGTCGGCATCGCCAAAGCGGCTGGCGCCGCGCTGGTCATCGCCACCGACACCGAGACGTATCGGCTTGACCTGGCGCGCACGATGGGAGCTGACTTGGCCCTTGATGCAGCCGACCCGGGAACCGAAGGGCGGATCGGCGAAGCGACCGGCGGCGACGGCGTGGAGGTGGTGCTCGAGATGAGTGGCGCTGCGCCCGCCCTTGACCAGGCACTGCGGGTCGCAACGCGTGGGGGGCGCATCAGCCTGCTCGGCATCTTCGGCCAGACGCCCCGCGTCGATCTGTCGGAGATGGTGATCATGAAGGGCCTGCGCATCCACGGCATCTTCGGCCGTCGCATCTACGACACCTGGGAGCGGACGCAGTCCCTCCTGCGATCCGGCGCGCTCGACGTCTCACCCATCATCACCCATCGGCTTGACCTGGCCGACTGGGAGCAGGGCTTCGAGCTCATCGCGTCGCGCCACGCCGGCAAGGTCGTGCTCCTGCCGTGAACGCAAAACGAAGCGTCTCCATTCGCACCGGGCGACCATTACGCGCCGAAGATGCGCCATGAAGCGTCCCGAATCACGCTTGGTGTGAATCTGTACGCCCAGGGAACACAATGCCGTCGCAACGCACGCCTGGTGTGAATCCGAGCGATTCGCGCCACGGATCGAAGGAGATGTCGCCATGACCGATGCACCGGCACGCGCGCGCAACCCGCTCGCTTTTCTCGACGCCGAAATCGAGGAGCTCAAGGGCAGGGGGCTGTATCGGCGACTGCGGGTGGTCGAGAGCGAGCAGAAGAGCCGATGCGTCATCGACGGACGTGAGGTGATCACCCTCAGCTCCAACAACTACCTCGGGCTGAACACGCACCCCAAGTTGAAGGCCGCCGCGCTCAAGGCAGTTGAACAGTTCGGAGCGGGCTCGGGCGCGGTCCGCACAATTGCCGGCACCATGAGCCTGCACGAGGAACTTGAGGCGAAGCTCGCAATCTTCAAGCACACCGATGCGGTCCTCACCTTCCAGTCGGGCTTCACCGCCAACACCGGCGTCATCCCGATCCTGGCCCCCGAAGGCGCGACGATCGTGAGCGATGCCCTCAACCACGCCAGCATCATCGACGGCATTCGCCTGACGAAGGCCGAACGAAAGATCTATCCGCACTCGGACATGGATGGACTTCGCGCAGCATTGCGCGAGATTCGCGAGACCGATGCGGACCGAACCATCCTCGTCATCACCGATGGTGTCTTCAGCATGGATGGCGACATCGCGAAGCTGCCCGAGATCGTCGAGGCGGCCGAAGAGGCCGATGCGATCGTTATGGTCGACGATGCCCATGCCTCCGGCGTCCTGGGCCGCAACGGGCGGGGAAGCGTCGACCACTTCGACCTCAATGGGCGCGTGCAGGTGCAGGTTGGCACGCTCTCGAAGGCGATCGGCGTGCTGGGCGGCTACGTTGCCGGACCGGCCGCGCTGCGCACCGTCCTGGAGCACCGGGCGCGGCCCTTCCTCTTTTCCACTTCCCACCCGCCGGCGGTGGCCGCGGCCTGCCTGGCTGCGATCGAGGTGCTGGAGACCGAGCCGGAGCTCATCGAGCGGTTGTGGGAGAACACGAAACACTTCAAGGCCGGCCTCGAGCGTCTGGGATTCGATACCGGGCATAGCGAAACTCCGATCACGCCGGTGATCGTGGGCGCTGGCGCGCTGGCGCATCGGTTCAGCGACCTCCTCTTCGGGGAAGGGGTGTTTGCGATGGGCATCGGCTTTCCGACCGTGCCGGAAGAGAAGTCGCGCGTGCGGACGATCGTCACGGCGGAACATTCCGTGGATGAGCTCGACACGTGCCTGGAGGTCTTCGCGCGGGTCGGCCGCGAGCTTGCCATCCTGTGAACTCGGATGGGGGATGGTCACTCGGCCGCGTCGATGCTAGCGTGCGCAAACCCAGCCAAGTGCCCGAGCCTGCTGCCCCATGCGTGACCGTCCCCTGAGCGCGAACCTCCGTCCGACCTTCGGCGATGGCAATCTGCGCACGCCTCCGATTCCGTCCTCCCTGGCGGAGGATGCCACGGTTGACGAGCTGGCGGTCGCGGCCACGACCGGGGACATCGAGGCGGTCGGCCGGCTCTACGACGAACTGGTCAGTCCGATCTACCGCTACATCGCCATGCGAGTGCGGAGCCGCGAGGACGCCGAGGACCTGACGCATCTTGTC
>JBPCKH010000281.1:0-17179 GCA_051004475.1 Candidatus Limnocylindria bacterium
GGCACGCGGAGGACGCCCGATTGCGGCAGATGGGGCCGAAGGGCGTCGACGAGCGCAGCAACGCGGCGATCACCACCGCGCGAAAGAGACATGGACCGCGCCATGGTAGCGGCCGCTAGCCCGATGAGTCTTGCGCGTGGAATTGCGCCCCAGCGCAAGAACGGACCCGAGCAGGCGGCATGTTCGTCGTTGCGTGCGCTACGCGCAAGCGGCGCAATTAGCGCGTGCCACTACTCGACCTCGATGCCGTTGAAGGCGTTCATCGCCTCGTCGATTCCATTGGCCAGCCAGCGTTCCGCGGCATCCGCTCCCAGCGCAACCATTTCGTCCGCGAGCTCTCGCTCATCTGGCTTGAACCCGGCGAGCACGTGGTCGACAGCCTCCCCGGCCCGACCCACCCCGATCCTCAACCGGTTGAACTCGTTCGTGCCGAAGGTGCTGATGAGGTCGCGCAGGCCGTTGTGGCCGCCCGCGGATCCGGATCGGCGCAGCCGAAGACGCCCGAGCGACAGGTCGATGTCGTCTGCGACCACCAGCAGATCAGCCGTGACCTCGGCATCGGTCTGGCGCAGCGCCGCACGCAGTGGGCCGCCCGACTGATTCATGTACCTGAGCGGCTTGACCAGCAGCACCATTCCGATCGGCTCTGACCGATGCGCCTCGAGCAGCCCGGCGCCTTCCTTGACGCGGCCCTGGCCCGTCAGGCCCCACCGGTCGGCAAGCAGGTCGACCACGCGAAACCCCACGTTGTGGCGCGTGCGCCGATATCGCTCGCCCGGGTTGCCCAGGCCGCAGATCACCTTCATTGCGCGGCCGATGGTAGCCGCCTTGTTATGCTCGGAGCGTGCGAACCGAGATCGTCGTCATCGGCGGAGGCATCATCGGCTGCGCCGCCGCAGCCATCCTCGCCGATCGCGGGGCGCGAGTCACGCTCGTCGAGCGCACCGGCATCGGGGCAGGAGCATCCGGTCGCAACCTGGGGGCCATCCAGCATCCGTTCGACCCGGTCCTCGCTCCGCTCTACCACGAGAGCCTGACTCGCTACCGCGCCCTCGCGGACGGGACCGGCGGCTTTGCCATCGGCGATGAGCCGGCAGGCCTGCTCCTGCTCAACCGCGACGCCGACACTGCCGCCGCGCAGGCTCGCCGGCAGCAGGCCGCTGTCCCAGAACTCCTCCCTCACCTCCTTTCGCCCGACGACGTCGTGCGCGCAGAGCCATCGCTGCGTCATGGGCCGGCAGCGGTACGGCTCGCGACCGGGTATCCCATCCCGCCGGCATCCGCAACGGCCGCATGGGCACGCCTGGCCGAGGGGCGCGGCGCTCGAATCCTGCTCGGCTCGGCCGCCCGCCCGGTGATCGAAAACGCGTCGGTGGTCGGCGTGCTCCTCGACGACGGACCTCCTCTCTCCGCCGATGCGGTCCTCGTGGCCGCCGGACCCTGGACGCCGGAGCTGGTGGACCCGAGTGGCGCGTGGGCACCGATCCACGCCGCCTGGGGCGTCACGCTCCAGCTGCGTCTTCACGGATCCGCGCCGAGTCACATCGTGGAAGAGGACGAGGTCGATACCATCAACCGCGCGTCGGCAGCGACCGCGCGTGCAGCGGACGCGTCCGAAGTCGAGCCGCCATCCCTGTTCAGCATCGCCAGTGCCGGCGGCGTCAGCACGCTCGGTTCGACCTTTTTGCCCGCCGAGCCCGACCCGGCGCGCATCGCACCGCTCCTTCTGCGGCGCGCGGCCACGTTCCTGCCGGCCATCGAGGGCGCAGAGGTGACCGAGCGGCGCCTGTGCGCGAGGCCACAGTCGATCGACGGCCGCCCGTTCATCGGTTCCATCGCCGGAGCCGAAGGGCTCTACGTCTGCGCCGGGCACGGGCCGTGGGGCATCAGCACCGGACCGGCGTCCGCGGCGATCGTGGCCCGCTCCATCCTGGATGGCACGCCAGCCCCGCCTGCGCTGTCGGCCCAGCGGGCGATCTGAGCCCGACATGTGCAGAGTGCACAACGACTGGAACCATTCGACAACCTGCCTGCACTGGTCTTGGTTCCGATCGGCTTCTAGGCTTCTTGCACAACGTCCACCTATGCGACGCAGGAGCGCCCGATGCCACAGATCGACACCGGAGACACCGCCTGGCTGCTGATGAGCACCGCGCTCGTCATGCTCATGACGCCTGGCCTGGCCCTCTTCTACGGCGGCCTCGTCCGCCGCAAGAATGTGCTGAGCACGATCATGCACAGCTTCTTCATCCTCGGACTCGTGAGCGTCACCTGGGTCCTCTGGGGATACACGCTCGCCTTCGGGCCGGATACCGGCCTCGGACTCATCGGTGGCCTCAATTGGCTCGCGCTCGAAGGCGTGACCGGCGAGCCTTCCGACGTGTACGCAACCACGATCCCCCACCTGCTGTTCATGGCGTTCCAGATGATGTTCGCCATCATCACGCCGGCCCTCATCAGCGGCGCCTTCGCCGAGCGCAAGCGATTCAAGGCGTTCGTCCTGTTTGCCGTGGCGTGGTCGACCTTCGTGTACGCACCGATCGCGCACTGGGTCTGGTCTCCTGACGGCTGGCTCTTCAACCTCGGCGTGCTCGACTTCGCCGGCGGCACCGTCGTCCACCTCTCGAGCGGCATCGCCGCCCTGGTCGCCGCACTCTTCATTGGTCGCCGCACGGGGCTGATCGAGCCTGCGACCGAGCCACACGACGTGCCGATGACCGTCCTCGGCGCAGGCCTGCTCTGGTTCGGCTGGTTCGGCTTCAACGCCGGATCGGCGCTCGGCGCCAATGGTCTCGCGGCGACGGCCTTCGTCACCACCAACACGGCCGCGGCCATGGCCGCCATCACCTGGGTCACCATCAGCTGGCTGCACAAAGGCACGCCGTCGGTGCTCGGCGCGGCCATCGGCGCCGTTGCCGGCCTCGTCGCCATCACCCCGGCCGCCGGCTTCGTGACACCGGCCGCATCGGTCCTCATCGGCCTCGGCGTCGGCGTCGTCTGTTACGGCGCAGCCCAACTCCGATTGCGTGCTCGTGTCGACGATGCCCTCGACGTGTTCGCGGTCCACGGCGTTGGCGGCGCTTTCGGTGCCCTCGCCACCGGCATCTTCGCCACGACCGCTGTCAACGCTGCGGGCTTCAACGGGTTGCTCAACGGCAATCCCGGCCAGCTCCTCACCCAGCTGATCGGTGTCGTCGCTGTCGGCCTCTACTCGGCCGTCGCCACCGGCACCATTCTCTTCCTCGTGAACCTCGTCACGCCGATCCGGGTCGCCAGTGACGTCGAAGAGACCGGACTCGATCTCGCCCAGCACGGCGAAGTCGCCTACCAGCCCTGATAAACCGATAAAGGAGATTTCCTGATGGTCATCGCAGCGCTTGTCAGCTTTGGCGCCCTGTTCGTCGCCTGGATCCTGGCCCCCAACGAGCAAACACCAAAGGCGTCGACGGCGTCCAGCCTCGATGCGGTGCCGCTGCCGGCGACGACGTAAATTCGCTGCCGTATGTGGGGTCGCACCGCCGCTGAGCGGCGCTAACTCTGCCAGGACCGGCGGTGACTGCGAGCCGCCAGCCCTGCAGGCACGCGCTCCTCGTCGGCGGGACGCACCCACGCTGTCCAATCGGACTTCGTGTCGAATTTGCGCCGTCGAGCGGCCCTCCGGTCACGAGAACCCGGTGATGGACAGTTCTGGCCGTAGTGACTGCACCCGGGCTCAGTTAGCGCCGCTGAGCGACGGAGAAACAGAGAGACGCGTCCGACGCCGCGGGCCTCAGCTGCCGCTGGTCACCGCGTGACCCGACCGGTCGAACAGCGAGCCTGGCTTCCAATCAACCTCCCGATGGCGCCGATGAAGGACGCCGAGGACATCGCGCTCCAGCCGCCGCATGCGTTCCTCGTCCTCGATGTCCGCGTGATCGTGCCCTACCAGGTGAAGCGTGCCGTGGATGGCCAGCAGCACCAGCTCCTCGACCACGCCCCCCTCGCCTTCGGCCGCCTGCCGCAGCGCCTGGTCGATGTCGATCACCACGTCGCCCAGCAGGAGCGGTCCCGGCGGCGAGACGCCGTCCTCATCGGTCAGGTGTGACTCGCGACCGTTGAGCGACCATTCGTGCAACGGGAATGAGAGGACGTCAGTCGGTCCGCGCTCGCCCATGTGGTCGAAGTTGAGCCGTTCCATCTCGGCGTCGCCCGCGAGGGTCAGCTCGACCTCGGCGTCCTCCGAGCCCACGGCCATTCGGGCGGTCTCGCAGATGGCAGATTCAAGGATGGCCAGGGATGCGTCATGGCTGAGCGGCTCGACCGCGTTGGCAAGGCGGTCGGGTCCGATGCGGTCGTGGGAGGTGACCGAGCAACCCATGGTCCGACCATCCTAGCCTCTCCGGCCCCAACGACTCAAGGCCCACAGCCTTGTCCGGCGCGCGTTCGATCTATCGAGCGCATCTCACGGGAGCGCTGTCCTGCGGGCGATTCGCGCGATAGAACGGGCGCCCGCACGCTGGACGCATCAGCGGGCGCGGCGCCAACGCTCCCGAGTGCTCGCTGCATCGCGCGAATCGCACATGACCTGACCCTGATGTCGAAAACGCTCGACCAATCAAGCGCGGGCGTGCGGCCTCCTAGGCCTGTTCCCGCCGATGGTCCATCGGCACCACGTTATCGGGGTACTTGATCCGCGAGTGGTACATGCCGAGCAGTTGGCCGACGAAGGCGTCCTTGATCTGCCTGATGCTCTTGAGGGTCAGCTCCGCTTCATCCAGCTGACCGTCCTCGACGCGGGCGTCAACAATCCGGTCGACCATGCCGCGGATGCTGTCCTCATCCTTCTCATCCAGCGAGCGAACCGAGGCTTCCACGCCATCGGCGAGCATGATGATGGCGGCCTCCCGGCTCTGCGGCTTCGGACCGGGATAGCGGTAGGCGCCTTCGTCAACCAGGTCCTCGCGGCCGCCAACCTCACGGAGCGCCTTCTGGTGGAAGAAGGTCATCACGCTCGTCCCGTGGTGCTGCGGGATGTAGCCGATGACCTGCACCGGCAGCCCGTGCTCGTACCCGAGATCGATCCCGTCTCGGATATGGCCGGAGATGATTCGCGCGCTCGTCTCGGCATTGAGATCGTCGTGGATGTTGTGCGCGCCGGCCTGGTTCTCGATAAAGGCAAGCGGATTCTTCATCTTGCCGATGTCGTGGTAATACGCCGCGACCCGTGCCAGGAGCGGATCGGCGCCGATCGTCTCGGCAGCGCGCTCGGCAAGGTTGCCCACCATCACGCTGTGGTGGTAGGTGCCCGGAGTCTCGAGCAGGAGGCGCCGCAGGAGACGGTTCGACGGATTCGCCAGCTCGAGGAGCTGGAAGACGGTCATGATTCCAAACACGTTGCCGAGCATCGCGAAGCTGCCGACCGCAAAGATGACCGAAAGGAAGGCATTCACCAGACAGATGCCACCCACCTGCAGCACCGCCGCCAGATCGCGCTGCCCGAGGAGACTGAAGGCGGTGACGACAACGACATTCGTTGCCGCGAGTGCCACGAAAACGCGGACAAAGGCGTTGAGCCGCTCGGCACGTGTGATGGTCAGCAGTGCCACCACGCCACCGGCCAGGACGTACACCGCCAGCTCGAGGGCATCGCGGTTCATGACGCCGACGAGCACCGCCAGCCCACCGGCCATGGCCACCCCGGCCGAATTGCGCAACAGGATGCCAACCAACAGCACGGTCGCCGTCGTCGGGACGGCGAAGGCCCACAGTGTGCGGTCGGCGGCGATGCGAATCGCGATGGCCGTGACGACCAGGGCCAGGAAGAAGAGCAGCACGGATCGGTTGCGGTGCCAGATCTCCGGCTCGAAGCGCAGCAGGTAACCGACCAGGAGGGATGCGACCAGTGCAGCCAGCAGCGCGTTGCCGACCACAGCGCCGGTCTGGACGCGCGGTTGCGTCAGGCGGAGCTCCTCGAGCTTCTCGATGTCGCCAATGGTGATCGGGTCGCCCTCGCGCACGATCGTCTCGCCCGCTCGGATCCCGACCTCGACCGGCGGCACCTCGGCGCGGGCCTGGTCGCGCGCGGCCTGCGTGAGCTCTTCGTTGATGACGACGTTCGGCTCGATGAAGGCGGCCGCGAGATCACCTGCCAGGGCCCGCTCGTCCTCTTCCAGGTCGTTGGTGATCAGGTCGGGCACCGAGTTGCGAACGCTGACCAGCTCGTTCTCGCGGATCGGGTCGGCGAGCGTGAATTCGACAGCGCTCCGTGCGGCGCCGGCCACCACCTCCCAGCGAGGTACGGACATACCGGCAACGAGTTCTCGGTGCACCATGGCGATGGCTGGGGCGTCGGTGGCAAGCCGCCCGGCGACCTCATCGGCGGGGAGCGTGCCCTCGTCGCGCAGGTCCAGGACTCGCGTCACGCGGCGCGCGACGATATCGAACTCGGCGAGCTGGTCCTGCTGGTTGTCGGCCGGCGGCTTGATGGTGTCAGGCACATCCCCGATGGTCTCGGCCGCCGCCTCGCGCGCCGCTTCGGTCTCGCTCAGCGAATCGAACGTGGCGTCACGCGTGGCGCGGATGTCGCGTTGGGCGACCTGCCCGGCCTCGAGGTTCTCCTGCCCCAGGGTGATGTTGGCGGAGAGAATCACGAAGAGCGACGCCGCGACAATGGCCGCCACGGCCATGGCACGCCACAGCGTCGCGCTTGGCCCGTCCCCGGACTCGCTCAGTGTGCGCGGAATGAACACAGGGCTATCCGGCCAGCAGCCGGCGGACGACCTCGCTCACCAGCCGCCCATCGGCCCGGCCCTTCGTCTGCGGCGAAACACGGCCCATCACCCGGCCGAGGTCGGCGGCGGACGAGGCTCCGGTCTCCCCGATGGCGATACGCACCAGCGACTCAACCTCGTCTTCGGTCAGCTGCTGCGGCAGAAACTCCGCCAGGATGGCGGCCTCGGCCTCCTCGGCGGCGGCCATCTCCTCCCGCCCGGCGTCGCGGAACATGGCGATGCTCTCGCGTCGCTGCTTGACCTGCTTGGTGAGCACATCGACAACGTCCTCGTCGGTCAGGTCGCGTCCTCGGGCGATCTTCACGTTGTGCGCGGCAGCCATGACCATTCGGAGCGTCTGAGTGCGCTGCCCATCGCGCGCGCGCATCGAATCACGCATCGCGGACTCGATCCGTTCCGAGAGGGTCATGGCGGTATCGGTCTCCGGCGTCATCGGTCTCGAGGTTCCTCCTCCGTTACGCCGGTTTCGGATTGATTGAGGCTGCGTCTGGCTAGGCGCGCGAGGTTACCTTTCGCTTCTTGGCTTCCTTGCGCTTTCGCTTCACGCTGGGCTTCTCATAGTGCTCGCGCCGTCGTGCCTCAGCCAGGATTCCCGACTGCTGGATCTTCTTGTTGAATCGACGCAACGCACTCTCGAACGTCTCGTTCTCGCCCACGCGGACTTCTGCCAAACGCCTCGCCTCCATTCGTGCTTTGAATTTCGTGCCGATTGCATGGCGGACCGACCCGCCGGACACGCAAGCCGATGCAGGGTAGCAGCGGAGCCCATGAGGGTCAATCGAGGCAGTTTCGCCGGCTCAACCGGGCGGCCAGGCCATGGGACGACCACCCAGCAGGTGAACATGGAGATGGAAGACGGTCTGGCCAGATTCCGGGCCGATGTTCGTCACCAGCCGGTAGCCGTTCTCCAGCCCGGCGGCGTCAGCAACCTGGCGGATCACGTCGAACAGCTTCGCCAGGAGGTCGCCGTCGGCCGCGGTCAGTGCATGGGAATCGGGAATATGCCGCCGCGGAATCACCAGGACGTGCGTCGGAGCGCGCGGCGCGACATCGCGGAACGCGATCACGTCGTCGTCGGTGTGTACGAGATCTGACGGAATCTCGCCCGAGGCGATCTTGCAGAACAGGCACTCCGGATCACGCTCGTGCATGGGTGGAGCCTACGCGAAGTCACCGGTGCCCGACAGGATGACCGCCGCGGCGGCCACGGCGACCGTCTCCGAACGCAGGATGCGCGCACCAAGTCCGGCGACCGTCAGGCCAGCCTGCTCCGCGGCCTTCACTTCGGCCGGAGCGAAGCCTCCCTCGGGACCGATGACGACGGCTGATGGCGCCACGAGACTGCTCAGCCCCAGGCGTTCATGCCGCTCGAGGAGCAGGACCGATCCTGCCGCGAGCGCGCCAGGCAACGACACCGGGGCATCGATGGTTGGCACGCTTCCCCGCTCCGACTGCTCCGCTGCCTCGCGGGCGATCGCACGGAGACGTTCCAGCTTGCGCGGTGACATCTCGCGCGCGACACAGCGATCGGTGACGATCAGCCGAAACGCGGCCACGCCCACCTCGGTCCCGTGCTGCACCACCTCCTCGAGCGCGTCGCCCTTGAGCAGGGCCTGGACGATCGTCAACCGATGCCGCGGCTCGCTGGTCACCGCCGACCGCTCCTCGACCACGCAATCGGCGCCATCCAGTCGACATATGGACTGCGTCCCGTCGCCGGAAAGCAGGACGAGCTGGTCTCCGTCTGTCAGGCGGAGCACGACGCGAACCTGGCGCTGGATGGAAGCCGGCAGCGGGAAGCGATCACCGGCAAGCGCTTCCGGAGCGATGAAGAACCGATGCAGGGTCATGTCTCGCCCTCGAGGTGCAGCGACACCCACTCACCGTCGTCCCTGCGCTCCACGACGTGCATGCCGGCGGCTGCCATGGCCTCGATGACCTCGGGCGCGCGCGGCTCGATGATGCCGCTGGCCAGCAGCGTGCCGCCGGGTGCCAGGTGGCGCGCCAGGGTTGGCGCCAGGGTGACCAGCACCGCCGCCACCAGGTTGGCGAGCACGAGCGGGTAGGGCTCTGCACACGCGTCGGGCAGCGTCCCCTCGCGCGCCTCGTATCGATCGCCAAGCGAATTCCGCTCCGCGTTCTCGCGCGACGCCGTCACTGCCAGGGGATCCGTGTCGAACCCGACAGCGCGTGCCGCCCCCAGCCGCAGTGCGGCAAGCGCCAGGATGCCTGAGCCACAGCCGACATCGAGGGCGCTGTCTGGCATCGGGCCCAGCGACTGGAGCAGCGCTAGGCAGCCGCGCGTCGTCGGGTGAAGACCGGTGCCGAACGCCATTCCAGGATCAAGCGTGATCGCAACTTCGTCTGGCGCCAGTTGCTCCTCGGCCCAGGACGGCACGATCACGACCCGACCGATGCGCTGCGCCACGTAGTGCTCCTTCCACGCATCAGTCCAGTCGGCATCATCGACCGCCCGGACCTTGAGTGGGCCGACCGGTCGCAATCCGAAGGCCTGGAGATGCCAGAGAGCGCGTTCCGTCGACGCGACGCGGTCCGCGGCGTTCGGCGCTTCGGCCACGTGCGCGGTGACGATGTAGGGAGCGCTCGGATCCTCGCGCGCCGCGAGCTCGTCGGTGGGATCGTGAATCAACCGGGTGGGCCGCACGGCGCTACCGTCACCGACGCGTCCGAGGATCTCGCTGACCGCCTCCACCGCCTCGACGTCGACCTCGACGCTCAGCTCCAGCCAGCGCATCAGGTCGCGCGTCAGCTGAACAGGTCGCGCAGGCGATCGAACACCGTGCCGCCACCCTTCGGCAGCACGGCGGGTCCGCTCGACTCACCAAGCTCCCGGAGCAGCTCCCGCTCGCGCTTGGAGAGCTTCGTGGGCACCACCACATTGACGATGACGTGCAGATCGCCGCGGCCGGCGCCACGCAGGCGTGGGACGCCCTTGCCGCGAATGCGGATCTCGTGGCCCGACTGCGCGCCCGCCGGAACCTGCACCTCCTCGTTGTCCTCGACCGTCGGAACCGAGACCGTCGCGCCGAGCGCAGCCTGCGGAAACGTGATCGGCAGCTCGTGATAGAGCTCGGTGCCGCGGCGCATGAGGTGAGGATGCGCACGAACGCTGATCCCCACGTAAAGGTCGCCATTGGGACCACCGCGTGGGCCCGCCTCACCCTGTGACTCGAGCGCCATGCGCTGTCCGTCGTCAATCCCGGCCGGGATGGTGACGGTCACCACCCGCTCCTCGCGCGTTCGGCCGTCTCCGCCGCAGACCGCGCACGGCGTGGCGATGACTCGACCCTCGCCGCGGCACCGAGGACAGGCCACGATGTTGACCATCTGGCCGAGGATCGTCTGGGCCACCCGACGCTTCTCGCCACTGCCGTTGCACTCGGGACAGGTCTCGGGCTCCGTCCCCGGCTCACCGCCCGCTCCCTCGCAGTGCTCGCACGTCACCAGGGTCGGGAAGGTGATCTCCTTCGTCACGCCAAAGACCGCCTCGGCAAATTCGATCGTGAGGTCGTAGCGCAGGTCGGCTCCGGCCACGACCCGCGCACGTCGCTGCGTGCCGGCCGGCGCTCCACCGAAGAACGCATCGAAGATGTCGCCGAACGGCCCGAAGCCTCCGCCGAACCCTTCTCCCCCGCCGGCAGCTGCGCCTTCGACGCCGGCGTGTCCGAACATGTCATAGGCGGACCGACGCTGACGGTCGGACAGGATCCGATACGCCTCGTTGAGCTCCTTGAATCGCTGCTCGGCGCCGTCGTTTTTGTCGATATCCGGATGATGCTGCTGCGCCAGGCGCCGAAAAGCGCGCTTGATCTCTGCGTCGTCGGCTTCCCGGCTGACGCCAAGCACATCGTAGTAGTCTCGCTTTACGGTCATGGCGCTCAGGATCATACCAATTGGCACTCAACATGCGCGAGTGCCAGCAGGCTGGCGCCGCCCGTCCCGCCGTTACCGCTTCCCTCACGGACTCGCGATTTGGCCCGACTGGGGATCGTTACCGGAAGACGGGGCGCAACGGGTCGGTTCACGCTCAGGAAGCGAGACCATCGGCCACATCGGCCGGGTAATGTGCTCGGCAGCGCACACTCCGCGATTCGAAGGCATGGGTCTCGCCACTTGGCCCAAACGGACCTCCCCGCGAGTCGCACGCGTTCGGCCAGAATTCATGACGCGCCGCGTCAGGTAGCTGACCTAGCATCGCGGTGATGTCGAGCATCCAGATCTCCGCCGAGCACGCACGACGCTTCCTTGTGAGCAGGCATCTGCTTGCACCGCCGCGCGCCCTCCCGGCGGAGCCGGCATCGGTCCTTGCCGCCGTCGAGCGTCTTGGGAGTCTTCAATTCGACCCGCTCGAGGTGCCCGGCGCGCGCAACCATGACCTCGTGCTCCACGCGCGTGTGGCCGGATACGAGCGCGCCTGGTGCGAAACGTGGCTGTATGGACTGGACCGGCGGCTGATCGAGCTCTACAACAAGAGCCTGAACATGGTGCCGATGCACGAGCTGCCGCACTATCGGATCACCTGGCATCGCAACCTCGCGGACATGGATAGCGGGATCCTCACGGAGCAGGCGCCCGTCGCCGAAGCGATCCTGCGTCGCCTCAAGGCGGATGGGCCTCTCTCGACCGCTGCCTTCACCGAGCACGGCAACGCGGTGGACTGGTGGTGGGCGCCCACTCGCGCCAGCCGCGCCGTGATGGAGGCCCTGTTCGTGACGGGGCGCATCGGCATCTCCCGTCGCCACGGCAACCGACGCTACTACGACCTCATGGAGCGCCTTGTGCCATCCGAGCTCCTGAAGCTGAAGGAGACGGAGGAGGACGCCATGACGCACCGCCTGCTGAGCCGATTTCGCGCGACCGGCATGACGACCCCGACCGGGACCCAGTCGGAGGTCATGTACAGCGCCGGGTCAGCTGCCGAGAGGGTTGTGCGTACGGCGCGCCTCGTCGAGGACGGTGAGCTGCTCCCGGTCGAGGTCGAGAGCCTGAAGGGTCCGCGCTACATCATCGCCGCCGAAGAGGCGATTCTCGAAACCACGGCGGATCCGCGGAGCCAGCCCGCCCCAGCGGTCAGCTTCCTTGCACCGCTCGACCCTCTGGTCTGGGATCGGCGCATGCTGCGCGAGCTGTGGGGATTCGACTACCTGTGGGAGGTCTACGTTCCGGAAGCCAAGCGGAGATGGGGCTATTACGTCCTGCCGATCCTGTTTGGCGACCGATTCGTCGGCCGGATCGAGCCACGACTGGACCGAAAGGCGAAAATCCTGAACATCCTCGGCATCTGGTGCGAGCCGGGCTTCGAGCCGATGGCGTCGCCAGGCTTCATCGAGGCGCTGCGCGGCGCGATCGAAGCGTATCGGTCGTTCGTGGACGCCACCAAGGTCGTATGGCCACGCACCCGACCGGGACGCAACATCGCCGGTGCCCTACGTCGCTCCTCCGCTGCCTGACCCATGCGGGCGCGGGTCAGTCGAAGTCGACGATGAGCGGCGCATGATCCGAGGGAATGCCGGGATACGTCGAAGGCTTGCGAGCGTCACGATCGCGCTCTGCCGCGATTGCCCGGGCGGCGAGCGGCTCCGAGACATAGACGTGGTCGATGCGCATCCCGAAGTTCTTGTGGAAGTGGCCGGCGCGGTAGTCCCACCAACTGAAGAAGCCAGGCTCGGGATGGAAGCGACGAACCACATCAACCATGCCCCATGTCCGCAGCTTGGCAACGGCGGCACGCTCGCGCGGCGACACGTGGGTCGCACCATGGACGGCGTTGACGTCCCACACGTCGGCGTCTTCAGGCGCCACGTTGTAGTCGCCGCAGATGGCGAGCTCGGTCGACGGATCGTTGTCATTCAGCCAGACCGACAAGCGCGCGAGCCACTCGAGCTTCGCGAGGTAGAACTCCGAATCCACCACGCGGCCGTTGGGAACATAGATGTTGGCAACGCGCATCGGTCCACAGGTGGCGGCCAGGAAGCGGCCGCCGTCATCGGTCCAGTCGTCAGGCGTCGGGATGCCGGCCACGATGTCGCTGATGCCGATGCGCGACGCGATGGCGACGCCGTTCCAGCGACCCGGCCCATGATGGACCAGCTCATAGCCGAGAGCGCTGAAGTCCATCAGCGGCGCCTGCGCATCTGAGAGCTTCGTCTCCTGCATGCACAGGACGTCCGGCTGGTTGCGCTCGGTCCAGGCAAGGACGCGGTCCAGGCGAGCCTTGAGCGAGTTGACGTTCCAGGTGGCAAGTCGCATCGAGGACTCAGTCTATCGGTCTAGGATGCAACCCATGATTCGGGAGTTCCGGGACTTCGATCTGCGCGGCAACGTCGTAGACCTTGCGGTCGGCATCGTCATCGGCGCTGCGTTCACGGCAATCGTCAATTCGCTCGTGACGGACCTGCTGACCCCGATCATCGGCATCCTCTTCTCGGCGGACTACTCGTCGCTGTCGGTCACCCTGAATGGCTCGACGATCAGCTACGGCAACTTCCTGAATGCGCTCATCAGCTTCATCTTCATGGCCGCGGCGCTGTTCTGCTTCGTCGTCCTGCTCAAGCGCCGGCGCCAGTCGCCCGGCCCTGAAACGCCGACCACCAAGAACTGCACCGAGTGCGCGTCGGAGATCCCCGTGGCGGCCCGTCGCTGCCCCCGATGTGCACCCAGCCACAGCCCTGAACGCCCCGGCCTGATTCATCGAGCCGATTTCACGGGAGCCACATGCTGGGTTGGATTCTCACGCAGCAGGCACGTCGCGTGACGGACGCTCGATAGAACGAGCCGATACCTGCGGAACAGGAGGCCGAGCCTCGTGGCCCGGCCCCGTAACCGTGAGAGGCGACGGGAGGCTAGACCTCCTTGTATTCGCCCTCGATGGTCTCACCCTCTTCCTCGGGAGCGGCCTTGGCCGTGCCTTCGGCGTCGGGCGTGTCGCCAGCATCGGCCCCGCTGCCGTCACCGGGGGTCGAGCCGGCTTCGTAGGCCTTGGTGCCGATGCGCTGGAGAACCTCGGCGAGCTGGCTCTTGGTCGAGTCGACCACGCCGGCGTCGTCACCCTTGAGCGCCTCGCGCACCGCCTCGATCCGCGCATTGACCTCGGCCTTCTCCTCGTCCGACAGCTTGTCATCGAGGTCCTTCAACAGACGCTCGCCCTGGTAGACGAGGGCATCGGCCTCATTGCGCGACTCGGTCGCCGTCCGACGGGCGCGATCCTCCTCCGCATGCTCGGCCGCCTCGCGCACCATCTTGTCAACGTCCTCCTTGGCCAGCATCGAGGACGCGGTGATCGTCACCTTCTGCTCCTTGTTGGTGGCCTTGTCCTTGGCGGCCACGTTCAGGATGCCGTTGGCATCGATGTCGAAGGTGACCTCGACCTGCGGCACGCCGCGGGGCGCCGGCGGAATGCCATCCAGCCGGAATGTCGCCAGCTTCTTGTTGTCCGACGCCATCTCGCGCTCACCCTGAAGGACGACGATATCGACCGAGGGCTGGCTGTCGGACGCGGTCGAGAAGATCTGGGTATGCGACGTCGGGATCGTCGTGTTGCGATTGATCATCTTGGTGGCGACGCCGCCCATCGTCTCGATCCCGAGGCTCAGCGGCGTGACGTCGAGCAGGAGCACGTCCTTGACCTCGCCGGCCAGCACGCCCGCCTGGATCGCCGCGCCGACCGCGACGACCTCATCGGGATTGACGCCCTTGTGCGGCTCCTTGCCGCCGAACATCTTCTTGACCGCCTCGACCACGGCCGGCATGCGGGTCATGCCGCCGACCAGGATCACCTCGTCGATCTCGTCGGGCTTCATGCCCGCATCGGCGAGCGCCTTCTTGACCGGGTCGGCTGTCTTGGTGACGAGGTCGACGACGAGGTCATCGAGCTTAGCACGCGTCAGATTCAGCACGAGGTGCTTCGGGCCCGACGCATCGGCGCTGACGAACGGCAGGTTGATCTCGGTCGAGGTCGTGCTCGACAGCTCGATCTTCGCCTTCTCGGCCGCCTCCTTCAGGCGCTGAAGGGCGATCCGATCCTTGGTCAGGTCGATCCCCTCGCTCTTCTTGAATTCGGCACCCAGCCAGTCGATGATGCGCTGGTCGAAGTCGTCACCACCGAGGTGCGTGTCGCCGTTGGTCGAGCGGACCTCGACGACGCCTTCGCTCAGTTCGAGGATGCTGATGTCGAACGTGCCGCCGCCGAGGTCGTACACGGCGATCTTCTCGTCCTTCTGCTTATCGAGCCCGTAGGCCAGGGCCGATGCGGTCGGCTCGTTGACGATCCGCTTCACGTCCAGGCCGGCGATCCGGCCAGCGTCCTTGGTCGCCTGGCGCTGGGTGTCGTCGAAGTAGGCCGGAACGGTGATCACCGCCTCGGTCACCTTCTCGCCGAGGTACGCCTCGGCATCGGCCTTCAGCTTCTGGAGGATCATGGCGCTGATCTCCGGCGGGCTGAAGTGCTTGTCGTTGCCGAGCTTGACGACGATGCCGTCCGACTTCGGATCCTTGATCACCTCGTACGGCACGAGGCCGGTGGATCGCTGCACCTCGGGATCGTCGAAGCGACGCCCCATGAAGCGCTTGATACTGAAAACCGTGTTCTCGGGGTTGGTGATCGCTTGTCGCTTGGCCACCTGGCCGACGAGACGCTCGCCGCTCTTCGGGAAGCCGACGACCGATGGCGTTGTCCGACCGCCCTCCGAGTTGGTGATGACCTGTGGTTCGCCGCCTTCCATGACGGCCACGACCGAGTTGGTCGTGCCCAGGTCGATGCCGATGATCTTGCCCATGAGTCGTTCAGTGCTCCTTCGGGTTGTTCGCCACTCGGACGAGGCTCGGCCGGATGATCCGGTCGTGCAGGCGATATCCGCGCTGCAGCTCGCCGATCACTTGGTTATCGGGATGGTCCGCGGTCTCCTCGTGGAGCACCGCCTCGTGCAGGTTCGGGTCAAATGGCTGGCCCACCGACTCGATCGGCGTGACGCCCTCGGACTCGACGACGCTGCGCAGCTTTCGTTCCGTGAGCCGGACACCCTCGACCCACGGATCGTGAACCTCGGACGGGAGGCTCTCGAGCGCCCGATCGAAGTCGTCGAGGACGGCAAGCAGCTTGTTGATCAGGATGGCATTGCTGAACTGGGTCAGCGTCCCGCGCTCCTCATCGGTCCGGCGCTTGTAGTTCGCGAAGTCGGCGGCCGAGCGATGCCAGTTGTTGCGATGCTCTTCGTCGCTGCGCCGCACGCCGCTGAGCTCCCGCTCGAGCAGCTCGATGCGCTCGGCAAGCTCGGTACGCGATGGGGTCTGAATGGCGTCAGCGCGCTCTTCGCCGCGAGTCTTCGGCGCGCGGCGCCTCAGCCCGCGGTCGGTGGGATGATCGGTCATTGGGTCTCGCCATAGTGGCTGTTGATGAGCTCGTTCATGAGCGTCGAGAGATAACGCACCGTCGGGATTGCCCGCGGATAGCGCATGCGAGTCGGTCCCAGCACCCCCAGCAGTCCGAGTGCCCGATCGGGTGTGCCATACGGAGCGAAGATCAGGCTGATCTCGTGCATGGCGTCATTCGTGTTCTCGCGCCCGATGATCACATGCACGCCACCGCTGCGGGTCAGCACCGGGACGAGCTGCTCGAGGAAGTCGGAGCGCTGCAGGACCTCGAGGATCGGTCGGAGCTTGGAGCCCTCGGCAAACTCGGGCTGCTCGAGGACGTTCGCGATGCCATCGGTGAACACGTCCTCGACGACGACCGAATCGGCATCCTCGAGAAGCGCGATGACGGTGGTGGCAATCCGCGCAGCGAGCGGCGGCAATCGGTCAACACGGCGTCGGACCTGCGGGGCAGACAGGCCGGCCAGCTCGGCGTTCATGGCCGACGCGGTTCGGTCCAGCTCCTCCTGATCGAGGGCGTTGTCGGGGAGCGCTCGCTGGAGTGCCGAGCGGTCGAGTCGGCGCTGTGCGACGTTGCCATCGCCGAGGACGAGGACGAGGAGTAGCGTGCCATCGGCCAGGGCCACCAGCTGCACGTGCCCGAACCGGGCGCGGCGGGATCTGGCGGGGGTGACAACCGCGGCCGATCGCGTGCTGGCGGCCAGGATGGATGCCGCCAGCCGAAGCCACTCGTTGCTCGTCAGCTGCACCTGGCTGAACTGGTGACGGATCATGAGCCGATCCGCCTGGTCTAGCTCAGCCTCGCGCATCAGTGACTCTACATAGAGCCGATAGCCCAGATCGGAAGGCACGCGACCCGCGCTGGTATGCGGATGCGACAGCAGACCGAGCGCCTCGAGCTCCGCCATCGCGCTGCGCACTGTGGCGGGCGAGACGCCGAGCGCATATCGCCCGAGCAGCGCCTTTGAGCCGATCGGCACCGCCGTCAGCACATAGTCCTCGACGACGGCGCGCAGCAC
>JBPCKH010000282.1:0-10133 GCA_051004475.1 Candidatus Limnocylindria bacterium
CCACTCGTCTGCGGCCTCGTCGCCGTAGATGGAGCCGATGGCCCCACCGAGATCAGTTCCGTTCGTGTTCAGCAGGCCACCGTAGGCCTCGAACTCTTCGCTCCGTCCGTCGAGCGCTGCTCCGGTCGCCTTGGCGGCCAGGATCAGATGCTCGCCCAGCAGGTAGTCAAGATCGGTCCGCAGGTTGGCGGCATCGGTGTTGATGGCGGTCTCGCCACCCATGTCCATGGACTCGGTGGGCGATTCCGGAGCCATCGACTCCGGTGCCATTGATTCGGGGGCACTCGACTCGGCCGTGGTCGGCTCGGTGGAAGTGCCCGGGGTGGACGTGCACGCCGCGAGGGCAACGAGGCCCACCAGCAGCAGTGACGTCGGCTTCCAGGTTCGCATGTGTACTCCTACGTGGATGAAGAGTGACCGAGATATGTGGCCACGCCTCGAATACGCAGGCTGACGGTCCCTGACTCAACGCGCCGCCGATGGTGCGGGATGACGGTCCCGCGTTTCAGATGGGCGCACCGGAAAGGGGAGTCATCGGACCTTCACACGCTGGTCATACTCTGCCGTGCGAATGGCAACCGTTCTGATCGTCGACGACGATGCCAAGATCCGCGACCTGCTTCGCCTGTATGTCGAGCGCGACGGGCATCGAGCGCTGTTCGCGGCCGATGGCGAAGCCGCACTGGAGACGGCACTCCGTGCCCGACCCGATCTCATCCTGCTCGACGTCATGCTCCCCCGCCTTGATGGCTTCGAGGTCTGCCGCCGAATCCGCGATGCGTCGGACGTGCCGATCCTGCTTCTCACCGCGCGCAGCGGCGAAGGCGACACGGTGATCGGTCTCGACATGGGGGCCGATGACTACGTTGTAAAGCCATTTTCACCACGCGAGCTGATGGCGCGCGTGCGTGCTCTCCTGCGCCGGCGGCGTCTCGAGAGGGCCCGCGAGGAGGAACCTCTCCTGGTGGCCGGGCCGCTCGAGGTTGATTCGAACTCGGTCGAAGCGCGCCTCGACGGTCGCACGCTCGACCTGACGCCGTTCGAGTTTCGCATCCTGTGTGGTCTGATGCGCCACCCCGGCCGAGTCCTGAGCCGCGACGAACTCATCGATGCACTGCACGGAGACGGCGATCCGGGCATCTATGACCGCACGATCGACGTTCACCTGGGCCGCCTTCGGCGAAAGCTCGGGGACGATGCCGCGCGTCCACGCTTCATCGCGACGGTTCGAACCGTCGGCTACAAGTTCGTGGCGACCGTCGAGCGCCGCGATCAGCGGACGGCATCCGCATGATGCCCGGACGCACCACCCTGTCGGGCCTGCGCTTTCGCCTGATCGTCATCTGGGTGCTCCTCGCCCTCGTGATGGCGGGGGTGATGTTTGCCGCGGTCCAACGCTTCGGATCCGCACAGGTGATGCAGCTCGCCATGGAGGCCGGAGCATCGGAGGCCGAGGCGCAGGCGATGTTCGACCGATACATCGGCCAGGTGCTCATCCTGGGTGCCCTGGTGGGCCTCATCCTGGGGTCCGTCGCTGCCTGGTGGCTGCTGCGCCGCATCCTCCGCCCGCTCGAGCGACTGACCCGCGCAACGCGCGCGATCGCCGCTGGTGACCTCGCCGCCCGCGTCCCCGATGCGCCCGATCATGAGCTCCAGCTATTGGCCGATGCATTCAACCAGATGGCGGCCAGCCTGGAGCGCGTCGAACAGCTGCGGCGAGCCGTGGTCGAGGATGTCGCACACGAGCTCCGCACCCCGCTGACGAGCCTTCAGGGGTACACCGAGGCGATGGCCGACGGCATCGTCGAGCCGACGCCGGAGATGCTGCGAACGGTCAACGAGGAGATCGTTCGTCTGACGCGCCTGGTCAAGGGACTCGACGAGCTGGCGCGCGGGGAGCGTTCGGATCGAGGCCAGGCTCGGGCCGAGGTCGACCTCGCGGCCCTCGTGCAGCGCGCCGTGGAGATCCACTCACCCGAGCTCAGCGGCCGCCGGATCGGCGTTCGCATCGAGGATGCCGCGTCATTGCCGATCCTGCTTGCGGAGCCGGGCGCCATCGACCAGGTCGTGTCGAACCTGATGCAGAACGCGGCCCGCTATACCGATGACGGGGGCGAGATCGTCGTCCGCCTCGACAAGGAGGATCACTGGATTCGCTGCGCAATCGAGAACACCGGTGCCCCCATTCCCGCGGCCGACCTGCCGATGATCTGGGAACGGTTGTACCGGGTCGATCGGTCGCGGACGCGCTCCAGCGGCGGCGCCGGAATCGGGCTCGCAATCGTCAGGCAGGTGGTCGAGGCGCACGGCGGCCAGGTGGGCGCATCATCGGCGAATGGCCGGACCGAGATCTGGTTCCAGCTTCCAGCCGTTCCGGGCTGACGGCTGGATTCGCGCCGCTACATTCGGAGTAGGCTCTGGAGGCTGGGTTTGACCGATTGATCGGTGAATCCCTGGCAGGACGGCTGCCCTCAGGCGGTACCCACGCTGGAAGGCAACCGCTATTTCGGTGATTCCCGGCGAGCGGCTCAGGCCGGCCCTCGCCGACGATATCCGCGGACGCCCAACACCGGACGATGAGACGGCGACGATTCGCTCGATGGCCCACAATCGACGTGATGGCGCGCACCCGAGCTGAACCGAGCAAGCTGAGGAACCGATGACGACGGTCGAGGCAGGAGAGCTGGCGGCACTTCGCGAAATCGTCCGCCTGGGCACCTCCGCACCCACCTGGGATGAGCTGATGCAGCTGATCGTCGACCGCAGCACGATCGCGATGGCGGCAGAGGTGTGTTCGCTCTACCTGGTCGATCGTGATGGAGCGGGCCTGACCCTTGCCGCCACGAATGGGATCGATCGCGAGCAGGTCGGAGTGGCCCGTCTCGCGATTGGCCAGGGCATCACCGGCCTGGCAGCACGCGACCGCCAGCCGGTCGTCAGCACCGACCTCGCCAATGATCCACGCTGCGCCTGGATCCGAGGGGTCGACCACGAGCGATTCACGTCGATCCTGGCGGTTCCGCTCGAGGTCCGCGAACGGACGGTCGGGGTACTGAATGTGAAGACGGTCGCGCGTCGGGCGTTCGACACCGCCGACGCGCGGCGCCTGTCGACGATCGCGGAGCTGCTGGCCGGCGTGGTCGAGCGGCGCCGCCTCCACCTCGAGACCGAAGCCCAATTGGACAGCCTGCGCAGCGTGGACCAGGCTCGCGCCGAGCTCATCGCCGTGGTGACCCATCAGCTGCGCACCCCGCTCGCCGTGGTGCGCGCGTACCTCGATCTGCTGGCCGAGGCGGCTGACGAGCCACACCGACCGGAGGTCGAAACATGGCACGCGGCCGCGACCGGCCAGGTGCTTCGACTCGACGAGCTTGTAAACGACATCCTGAATACCGTGCGCGCCGATCGGCTACTGACGGTCGAACGGCGGCCGTTCGACGTGGGTCCTGTCATCGATGAGGTGCTGACCCGCCTTGCGCCACTCCTGCGCCGCCATCGGCTCGAGCGCTATGCGCAGCGGACCCCAAGCGCCCTGGGGGATCCGGCGCGACTGGCCCAGGTACTCGAGCTGCTTCTCGAGAACGCGGCAAAGTACGCCCCGCCCGGCGCAACCATCGTGGTTGCCGATTGGAGCGCCACTGGTGACGTACACGTCTGCGTCGCCGACGACGGGCCGGGAATCCCGCGCGACCAACGCGAAACCGTCTTCGAGCCATTCGTTCGCCTGCGCGAGGACGCCACACCCGGCGCGGGCGTCGGGCTGTTCGCCGCCCGTCGTCTGGTCGGCGCGATGGGCGGCCGGCTGTGGATCGAGGACCGGCCGGCGGGTGGCAGCCAGTTCGTCGCCGCCCTGGCCGAATCGGGTGGTGCGACGGCGTGAGCGACCCATCGGCGCTCCAGATCCTGGTCATCGACGACGAGCCGGCGATGGTCGGTGCCGTCGCGGCGCTCGTCGGCAGCGTCGGGCACCGCGTGATATCGGCCTACGATGGCCACGAGGCGATCCGCCGATATGACACCGAGCGGCCCGACCTCGTGATCCTGGATCTCGCCATGCCCGGCCTCGATGGGCTGGCCGTCTGTGCCGCCATCAGGCAGCGCGGCACGACGCCGATCATCGTGCTCTCCGGCGAGGGCCAGGAGCCGGCCAAGGTCGAGGCGCTCGACGCCGGCGCCGATGACTACGTCACGAAACCCTTCGGCAAGCAGGAGCTGCTGGCTCGCATCCGGGCCGTCATGCGTCGACACGCTTCCGATGTCTCAGGCGAGGGGCAGGCAGTCGAATCGGTCCGCATCGATCGACGACGCCATGAGGTGTGGGGCGGCGATCAGCTCCTCCAGCTCACCCCCATCGAGTATGCCCTCCTCGATGCTCTGCTCTCGGCCGATGGTGACCTCGTCACGCACGCGGAGCTCCTTGCCGCGGGATGGCCGGGCGAGCCCGATCCGGATCCGCTCTGGACGAAGCCGCACGTGGCACGCCTGCGGGCGAAGCTGCGGGAGACCGGCGCGGCACTCCCGACACCGGTGCGATCGGTCGGTTACCGGCTCATCGAGCAGCGGCCATCTGCTCCACGGGCAGCTCGCTGACCACCGGCATCGCAGCGCGCGGCTCGACCACGATGAATCGCCGCAGCAACGACTGACCCCCCGCCAGCAAGCCGGCCGCGCGACGGCTCCCCTCGGCGGCGTGGTCGGCCAGCAGGTCGAGAAGCGCGCGCCCGTCCGCTTCATCAGCGATCGCTCGTGCCTCCACGCTGTCGGCATTGAGCTGGTCGCGTGCACCTTCCTCGTCCAGCACGAAGGCCCGGCCACCGGTCATGTACTCGCAGCCATGCGCGCCGATGCCCTCGACCACGGCGCGCGCGCCACTGTTGCGGATGGCGAAGCGGATGCCGGCCCGCCCGACGAGATGCAGCGCGCCCGACGTGGCGCCGAACAGGCAGACGTTGCCGGCGATCGCCTGGTCCTGCGCGTCAACGCGCGCGTTCGGCGGGCGCACGACGACGGTGCCGCCGGAGAGGCCCTTGGCGACGTAGTCGTTCGCCTCGCCGGTGACGGCGATGCGCATGCCGGCCACCGCGAACGCGCCCAGGCTCTGCCCCGCCGAGCCGCGCAGCTCATACCGGACGTGTGGCAGACGCCGCGGCTCCGAGCGACGCTGGAGCGCACCCGCCAGGCGGGCGCCGACACTTCGATCGCGCGTCGTGATCGGCGCCTCGAGCACGACCGCCTCGCCGGCAGCGACGCCGGCCAGGGTCGTCTCGAGTACATCGGCCTCGAAGCACTCGTCCGGCGGTCGATCGCCCCAGCGTGGCCGATCCTTCGGCGCCACGGGGGACGCGGGCCTCCAGGCCAGGCGGTGCAGGATCGGTCCCATGTGGAGCGCCCCGGACGCTTCCTGGCCAAGTAGATCATTGCGACCGATGGCCTCGGCCATCGTCGCCAGGCCCAGGCTGGCGAGTTCGCGTCGCACATCCTCGGCAACGGCCATGAAGAAGGCCACGGCCTGATCCTGGGTGCCAGTGAACTTCGCCCGCAGTTCCTCGCGCTGCGTGGCGATCCCGGTCGGACAGGTGTCGAGGTGGCACTGGCGAGCCATGTCGCAACCGATGGCGACCAGCGCCCCCGTGCCGAATCCGTACTCCTCGGCGCCGAGAAGGGCCGCCACCACGACGTCGCGCCCTGTCTGCAGACCGCCGTCGGTCCGCAGGGAGACGCGGTCACGGAGCCGGTTGCGGACCAGCACCTGGTGCACCTCGGCCAGGCCAAGCTCCCACGGCAGGCCCGCATGCTTGATCGAGGACAGCGGCGAGGCACCGGTGCCGCCGGCATGGCCGGAAACCATCACGTAGTCGGCATGCGCCTTGGCGACCCCGGCAGCAATGGTGCCGATGCCGGCGCCGGCCACCAGCTTCACGCCGATCCGGGCGCGCGGGTTGACCGCCCGCAGGTCGGCGATGAGCTGCGCGAGATCCTCGATCGAGTAGATGTCGTGGTGCGGCGGCGGGCTGATCATCGTCATTCCCGGCTGGCCGCGACGCAGGCTTGCGATCAGGGCGGTGACCTTCTTGCCCGGCAGCTGACCTCCCTCGCCCGGCTTGGATCCCTGCGCGATCTTGATCTCGAGCTGCTCGGCCCGCGCCAGATACTCGGCCGTCACCCCGAAGCGCGCCGACGCGACCTGCTTGATGGCCACATCGCGCCGGTCACCGTTCTCGCTCGGCGCGTACCACGCCGGGTCCTCGCCGCCCTCGCCCGAATTGGCACTCGCTCCCAGGCGCGCCATGCCGATGCTGATCGCCTGGTGCGCCTCCGGCGACAGCGCTCCGAGGCTCATCGCCGAGCTGACGAAGCGCCGCGCGATCGACGAAGCGGGCTCGACGCCGTCCAGGGCCAGCGCCGAGCCGGCCGGCCGCAGGGTCATGAGGTCCCGTGGCTGTCGCGCGCCGAGGTCGTCGAGTAGCCCGCGATACGCAGCCATCGAAGCGCCGGAGGTGACGGCGTTCTGCAGCGCCTTCACGATCCTGGGCGCGTAGGCGTGCGCCTCCCCGGTCCCGCGGAAACGAACGAAGCCGGGGTCCTCGAGCGCCGGCTTCTCCGTGTCGAACGCTCGACGCTGGCGGGTGATCAGCATCTGGCCGATCGCCTCGTCGTCGACCGAACCCGGCCACCGGTTGGCCGCCGGGAAGCAGCGGGCAGCAAGCGAATCGTCAAGGCCGAGAACATCGAAGATCTGACCGCCGCGGTAGGACTGCATCGTGCTGATCCCCATCCGCGCCAGCACCTTGCGCAGACCCAGGTCGAGGGCGGCAATCGTGTTGCGGCGCGCCTGGTAAGGCTCCAGGTCTTCCGAGCCACGCTCGCCCGCCTGCTCGCCGGCGAGCGCCAGCAGCAGCCAGGGGTGCACCGCGGATGCGCCGACCGCCATCAGCATCGCCACATCGTGGACGTCGAACGCGTCGCCGGCCTCCACCACCACGTCCGTTCGCGAGCGACGACCGGCCGCCACCAGCGCCTGGTTGGCACAGCCGATGGCAAGGACCGATGGGATCGCGACTCGCCCCCTGCTGACCGCGCGATCGGACAGGATGATCAGGCGCTCACCGCGTCGAGCGGCGGAGCGAGACTGACGCGCGAGGCGCGCCAGCGCGACGGCGAGGCCCCGCGACCCGCGTGAGATGGGCCACGTCGCGTCCAACGTCACGGCCCGCGGGAACGAGCCGACCAGGTGGCCCCACTCGCTCGCGTCGAGAACCGGCGACGCAACGTTCACCGTTTCAGATGGGCGCGTGCCGAAGAGCTCCGGCTGGCTGCCAACGCTCATCGCGAGCGACATCACCGCGCGCTCTCGATCGGGATCGATCGGCGGATTGGTGACCTGGGCGAACGCCTGGCGCAGGAAGGCGGAGACGCGGCGCGGACGACGGGCAAGCGGAGCGATCGGCGTGTCGTCGCCCATGCTCCAGATCGGCTCATGAGCCTCGGTGGCCATCGGCTTGACGACCTGCTTCATCACCTCGGCGTCGAGGCCGAGTGCGATGCGGGTGCTGGCATCGGTTATCGGTGCATCCGTCACGGGGACATGCACGCTCAGTCGCTGCGGCTCCGTGCGCGGCCTCGTGTGATGGCGTTCGATCGTCGGACCCACCATCCTGCCCGAGGCCACGTCCACGACCACCATCTCGCCAGGCCCGAGCCGGCGCCGATGCGTCACCCGTTCCTCGGGTAGTTCGATGCATCCCGATTCCGAAGCGACCACGACGAGGCCGTCGTCGGTCGCGGTCAGGGCCAACGGCCGCAGGCCATTGCGGTCCAGCAGGCACCCGACTCGCCGGCCGTCGCCGAAGACGAGCGCCGCAGGGCCGTCCCATGGTTCCGAACGTGTCTGCGCGGGATCGAGCTCCGGACCGCCAAGACCGGGAGCGGCCGGGATCAACGACCCGATCGCCGCATCGATCCGCATGCCGCCCAGGACGAGCAGCTCGAGCGCGTCGTCGAGCGACTGGGAGTCCGAGCCGACCTCGGTGACCAGCGGCCCGGCCTCGGCCATGCGCCTGGCCCATCGCCCGCCGCCCAGCGCACGGCGCCGGCCACGCATGGCTTCCCGATTGGCCCGCACCGTGTTGATCTCGCCGTTGTGGGCGAGGTAGCCGAACGGCTGTGCCAATCGCCACGACGGGAATGTGTTGGTCGAATAACGCTGATGGAAGATCGCATAGCGCGCGTCGAGGTCATTGGCCCGCAGGTCATCGTAGAAGTCGCCAAGCTCGCCACCGACAAAGAGCCCCTTGTAGACCACCTGCGACGAGCCGATCGAGACGACGGCAACCGCCGGTGCGTCCCGCTCGACGACGCGGCGCAGGATTGCCAGCCGTCGTGCGAAATCGAGGGCCGTGATCCTGCGCTCCCCGACCACGATCGCCTGGCGGATCGCGGGCGTCTCAGTCGCCGTGCGGTCGGCCACCAGCTCGCTCCGGACCGGCACCTCGCGCCAGCCCGCGACGTTCAGGCCCTGCGTCGCAGCGCGGTCCTCGATCAGACGCGCCGCTCCATCGGCATAGGTCTTGGGCAGGAAGCACATCGCGACCGCGACCCGACCACGCGGCCGGGAGCGCAGGCCGGCCTCGGTGGCCAGGCGTGCGGCGAAGCGCGGCGAGATGGGAATGGAGATGCCGGCGCCGTCCCCGGTCCTGTCATCGGCGGCCCGGGCACCACGATGGGCCAGTGCGGCAAGCGCCTCGAGCGCCATCGGTACCGTGGCTCCGGCGTGCCGGCCGTCGAGGTCGGCAACGAATCCGACCCCGCAGGCATCGTGCTCATGGCGGGGGTCGTAGAGCGGCACGTCGATCGGCTTCAGTGGGGTGACGGTCATCGGTCCAGCTCGCCTCGTACGCGTGTGTCCCACGATATGAGCGAGTCCGCGGCATGTCGGCGTCAGCGAAGTTCTGCGTGCGTCGCAGTCCGGTCGCAATTCGTCGACGCCGATTCGCAACGTCGCGGTGCTCGATAGATCGCAAGGATCGCTCGCGCCATCGGCCCTACGTGAAGTTCGCTCGATTCATCGAGCGCCCCGACCAGGCGAGGTTGACAAGGCTGCTACGGTCAGTCCCAATGTTCCCCGATCACCACGTCCCGCATTTCACGACCATGTGTATGCCCTGGCGGCCCCGCCGCCTGGAGGTATCTGCCTGAGCCGAATCTGCGCGTAGCGCACCAACTCAGGACCTGATCGGGGCCGCACCTTTCTCGCAAGAGACATGAGTGCGGTCCTTTTCATCCCTTCAAGCGACGCGGATCAGCCGCAGCACCCCACCTCACCGGGGCCGCGTCGCATCGACCACCAGCGTGCCCCCGCTCACCACCCGTGGTCGACCAACGAAGGACCGATATCCACCATGAGCGACACCAATGGCAATGGCAATGGCTCGGCCCCCGAGCGCGCCCACCTGACCGAGACGCTGGCCCTGCACGCCGGCCAGCAGCCGGATCCGACCACGGGCGCGCGCGCCGTCCCGATCTACGCCACCAGCTCCTACAACTTCCATGACGCCGATCATGCCGCGCGCCTTTTCGCGCTCCAGTAGTTCGGCAACATCTACACCCGGATCATGAATCCGACGACCGACGTGTTCGAGCAGCGCATCGCGGCGCTCGAGGGCGGCGTGGCGGCGCTGGGTTTGGCCAGCGGGCAGGCGGCGGAGACGCTGACCATCCTTAACCTGGCGCGCGCCGGCGACAACATCGTCAGCTCAACCAGCCTGTACGGCGGCACCTACAACCTGTTCGCCTACACCCTGCCCCGCTTCGGGATCGAGGTGCGCTGGGTCGAGGGCAATGCGCCCGAGGACTTCGAAGCAAGGACCGATGAGCGCACGAAGGGCTACTTCATCGAGACGATCGGCAATCCGCGCCTCGACGTTCCCGACATTGCTGCAATCGCCGATGCGGCCCATCGGCACCAGCTCCCGCTCATCATCGACAACACTTTCGCGCCGATTCTCGCGAAGCCGATCGAGCACGGTGCCGATATCGGCATCCACTCTGCCACCAAGTGGATCGGCGGGCACGGGACCTCCATCGGTGGCGTGGTGGTCGACGCCGGGAAGTTCGACTGGGCCGGCAGCCCGCGC
>JBPCKH010000283.1:0-3720 GCA_051004475.1 Candidatus Limnocylindria bacterium
GCCGGAAGACGCCTGCTAGGATGCAGCGGACTAGCCAAGGTGCGCGGGCAGGACGCGCCGCTCCGAATCCGGAGTGCTACCCAATGACCACCCTCGAGGCCACACCCTCGCCTGCGGCTGCCCACGAGCAGGCCGCGCCACACATCATCACCGAGTTGCCTGGCCCAAAGGCCCGCGCACTCATCGCACGCGATGAGGCAGTCGCTTCACCCTCCCTCACCCGTGCCTACCCGCTCGTCGCCGAGTCGGGATCCGGTATGGTCGTGACCGATGTCGACGGCAACCGCTTCCTCGATTTCGCGGCCGGCATCGCCGTCTGCTCTACGGGTCACTCCCACCCAAAGGTGGTCGCCGCGATCAAGGAGCAGGCGGATCGGCTCATCCATATCGCCGCCACCGACTTCTATGAGCCGCGCTACACCGGGTTCATGGAGCGCCTGGCCGCCATTGCGCCGTTCGAGGAGAAAGCGCGCGTCTTCCTGACCAACTCGGGCACCGAGGCGGTCGAAGGCGCCATCAAGCTGGCCCGATACCACACGCATCGGTCCGGGATCATCGCCTTCGAGGGCGGGTTCCACGGTCGCACAATGGGTGCCCTCTCACTGACGAACTCGAAGGTCAAGCAGCGCGCCGGGTTCGGACCCTTGATCCCGATGGTGCACCACGCACCATTCCCGCGCATCCGCGCCTGGCGCGAGGACACCGGCGGAGACGGCTCGGCAGAGCTGGCGCACCTGCGAGAGACCATCTTCGGGCGCCAGATCGCCCCGTCTGACGTGGCGGCCATCGTCGTCGAGCCGATCCAGGGCGAGGGCGGCTACTTTCCCGCCCCGAAGGCTTTTATGCAGGGACTGCGCGAGATCTGCGATGAGCACGGCATCCTCCTCATCGCCGATGAGATCCAATGCGGGATGGGTCGAACTGGATCCTGGTGGGCGATCGAGCGCATGGGCGTCGAGCCGGACATCCTGCTCACCGCCAAGGGGATCGCGTCAGGCATGCCGATCGGTGCCTTCATCGCGCGCGACTCGGTCTGGACCTGGCCACCGGGCGCCCACGGTTCGACATTCGCCGGCAACCCGATCTGTGCGGCCGCCGGGCTCGCGACCCTCGACATCATCGAGTCCCTGGGGCTTGCAAACGCCGCTTCGATGGGAGACCGGTTGCGCGCCGGTCTCGAGCGCGTGAGCGCTGACGTCCGTGCAGTGCGCGACATTCGTGGCATCGGCCTGATGCTCGGCGTCGAGTTCGACTCACACGCGACCGCCGAGGCCGTGCAGGAGGCAGCCTTCCAGCGCGGTCTGCTCACGCTTGAGTGCGGCGAGTCCTCGTTGCGGTTCTCACCGCCGCTCATCGTGGACGATGCGTCCGTGGATACGGCCGTACGCATCTTCGGCGAGGCTGTCGCTGCCGCAGGGTTCCACAGCTCCGGCTAACTCCCGCCGCGTGGGGCTTACGATGACTTCTCGGTGGTGGAGCGCCCTAATCGCGCAGCACACGGGAGATAACGACACGGTGACGTGGATCCGGTGCGATATCCCGTCGTAAGCTCCTCCTGACGGAAAATAGCGGTGCGTGCCGCGGGACCGAGCTTGCTCAGCATGCGACCGCCAGGAACATGAACAATGGACGTCCTGGCGAGCATTGACCGGAAGATCGGGACGATGCGGCTGGTTGCTGAGCGTGGAACCTCCCGCGACCACGCGCATCGGTCGTTCAATGTGCGGCCACGTGAGCATCGTTCCGAACGCACGGGGTGGTCTGGAACAATGCGCACCGAGGGGGCAATGCGCAGAGGCGACGCCTGCCAGCCCGACGAGTGCTCGCGCTGGCTCTGGCCAAGGACCGCGGACCGCGGGGAACGGGGCGAAACGGCCTACTTCAACAGGTCCGAGAGGCTCGTAAGCTTGAAGCCACGATCGCGGAGGCCGGGGATGATCAACCGAAGCGAGTCCAGGGTCTCGTAACCGCCAAGGTGGAATAGCACGTTCGAGCCGTTCACCGAGTTCCCGATGACCTTGGCGGCGATCTGCTCGGCAGATGGACCACCGTCAGCAATCGGCTTCCAGTCGACGGTGTCGATGTCCCACATGAAGGTCTTGGTGTAGCCCACCGATGCGGCCGCGTTGATGACGCCATCGTTGATCGAGCCCTACGGCGGGCGCCAGTACGGCTGCGGATTCTGGCCGGTCCCGGCGCGCAGGATCGCTTCCGCATCGGCCAGCTCCTGACGAATCCGATCGGCACTGAAAGGCCCGCCGGCGCACGGCGCCGTGGTCGGTGAACCGCCACCGCCGCGAACCAGGTCGCAGTGAAACATGGTGTGGTTGGCGATCTCGAAGAGGCCGGAGTTGGCGCGGATGATCGCCATCACCTGCTGCCCATTCGCTGTCTGGGCCATGATCCCGGTCGCGAAGATCGTGGCGCACACCTCGTTGGCGACCAGGAAGTTCATGATGTCGACTGCCGGGTCCATGCGACCGCCCATGTCGAACGTGAGGGCGACGCCCGGCCCTGCATTCGGGATGGTGCGGAACGTCTGCGCCGATCCGGCAGCGACGCGGTTTCCGGCCGTGCAGCCCGACCCGCTCGCGGGCGGCGCAGTGGGCTTCGGCGTGGAGGGCGCGGCGGTGGGAGCGGGCCGCGGCGTCACATTCGGGTCGCCGCTGACCACGAGCACCCAGCCCGGCTCGATCACATTCGGGTTGTTCGCCAGCGATGGATAGCGCTCGCCGTTCCAGGCCTGGAGCTGCTGGCTGGTCGTGCCATACGCCCGGCCGATGGCCGCAAGCGAGTCACCCGCTTTCACCGTGTAGGTCGTGCCGGACGACGGTGACTCCGTCGGATCGGCCGATGGGGCCAGCGAAGGGCTCTGCGCAGGATTGACCGATGGGGATGCGGCGGCAGACGCTGACGCCGACACTGACACCGATGCGGACGGTGATGGGGTGAAGGTGCCACCCCGAATGGATGCCGATACGCTGGCGGATGGGACGGTGGCGGGTGAGGAACAGGCAGTCACCGTGATGAGCACGGCTAGCAGGATGAGACCGCGCGAGTGACGCATTGGTCAGTTGGGGTGATAGCTGATGTCGGATGCCTGGACCGGCGTGAGGGCGCCGTCGTCGAGCAATCGTGATTCGCGACGCAGAAGGTCCAGCTCAGCGCGCAGGCGCGTCGCCGCATCAGGCAGTTCGAGCAGCTGCTGCTTGCGAGTCAGCTCGATCTGGAGCAGGCCCCCGATGGCATAGCTGGCGGCCACTGGATCGTCCGGCAACTGGATCGGCTTGAGTACCTGGTCGAGGGAAGCGGCCACGTCGGTGGTCTCCTGCGATTCGTCACCCACAGACGCCGCGCGGACCACGAAACGTTTCACGGTCGCCATGTAGGCATCGAGCGCGCGCTGGGCCGGAGCCAGCAGCGCAGCCGCGTTGTCGCCAATCGGCTCTCCGACCTCATCGACCTCGATCAGCGCGTAGGCGCCGGACCGATCGATGGCGCCCAACCGCGCCCGGCCGACTCCGACCGCCAGGAGCACCCAGCGCCCATCGGGGAAACGCTCCGCGCTCCGCACCTCGCAGATGGTGCCGAGCCGGTGCGTGACCGCGTCGCCACCCACCTCGGGACCCTCGATGATCATGCTGACCACGAAACGGCCGGCGTATGGCGATCCATCGTCCATGAGATCGGTCGCCATCGCCCGATAGCGCTCCTCGAAGA
>JBPCKH010000284.1:0-7830 GCA_051004475.1 Candidatus Limnocylindria bacterium
GCGTTCGCCAGATGACGGCCGCTACGCCAATGTTCGACACGCTGCTGGGCGTTGTCGCATCGAGGGAGGACCCGATCAGCCAGGGTCGCCACAAGGTGTGGGGCAGCCGTGCCCTCTGGGTTCCGCCGCAGACCAGCACCATCGCCAGCCATCTCCCAAAGGCGATGGGATTGGCGTTCAGCCTGGCACGCGCCAAGCGTCTCGGCGTCGCAATCGATCTGCCTGCCGATGCAATCGTGGCCTGCTCGTTCGGCGACGCCAGCGCGAACCATGCGACCGCGCTCTCGGCGATCAACACCGCCCGCTACGCCGTTCGGCTCGGAATGCCGATGCCACTCCTGCTGGTCTGCGAGGACAATGACACCGGCATCAGCGTGCCAACCCCGGAGGGCTGGATCGGCGACACGTTCGGCAACCAGTCACACCTGACCTACTTCCTAGCGGACGGCGCGCTAGACGCACTATGGGATGTCGTGGGCGCGGCCATCGAGCACGTCCGCCAATCCCGACAGCCGGCGTTCCTGCACCTGCGCACGGTGCGACTGTGGGGCCACGCTGGGAGTGATGCAGAACAGACCTATCGACCGATCGCCGAGATCGAGGCCGTCGAGGCGCGCGACCCGCTCCTGCGGAACGCCCGACGACTGATCGAGACCGGCGCCGCGGATCCCGAGATGCTGACCGATCTCGTGCGCGAGACACGCGAGCGCGTCCTTGCGGTGGCGGAGGAGGCGACGCGGCGGCCACGGCTGCAGACGACGGAAGAGGTCGTGGCGCCCATGGCACCCGATCATCCCGAGCGCCAGGCGCTGCGGGCGGCCCTCCCGGTCGCGACCGCCGGCGAGCGCGCGGGTTCGATCGGCGCCATCCTGCCGGAGGACGCCACGGCGCCCACCAGCCGAACCATGGCCGGCCTGTTGAATGCAGCACTCGCCGATGAGCTCCTTCGACGCCCGGAGCTGATGCTGTTCGGGGAGGATGTCGGGCGCAAGGGCGGCGTCTATAACGTGACGAACGGTCTCCAGAAGCGCTTCGGCCAGGCGCGGGTCTTTGACACGCTCCTCGACGAAACGAGCATCCTGGGGATTGCGCAGGGAGCCGCCCATATCGGTCTGCTGCCAGTTCCTGAGATCCAGTACCTCGCCTATCTGCACAACGCGCTCGACCAGATCCGCGGCGAGGCAGCATCACTCCAGTTCTTCAGCTCGGGCCAGTTTCGAAACCCGATGGTCGTCCGAGTCGCCGGCCTCGCCTACCAGAAGGGCTTCGGGGGCCATTTCCACAACGACAACTCCATCGGCGCGCTACGCGACATTCCCGGTCTCGTCGTCGCTGCGCCCGCCCGCGGTGACGATGCGGCCCGCATGTTTCGCGGCGCCGTCGCCATGGCGATCGAGGACGGCCGGGTGGTCATCTTTTTGGAGCCGATCGCGCTCTACCACGAGAAGGACCTGCACGCCGACGGCGACGGTGGCTGGCTGACCGACTATCCCCCGCCTCCCGATGTGCTCCTCCCCGGCGAAGTCGGCGTCCATGGCCAGACCGATGCCGACGCCGATCTCCTGCTGGTCAGCTACGCCAACGGAATGCGGCTCAGCATCCAGGCCGCGAAGCGACTTGCAGACGAACACGGCCTCAAGGCGCGAGTCCTCGACCTGCGCTGGCTGAGTCCCCTGCCGACCGATGCCATCCGGGCACATGCCGCGGAGATTGGAACGGTCGTCGTCGTCGACGAGTGCCGCGCTACCGGCGCCGGTGTGGCGGATGCGATCGTCGCCGACCTTGCCGAGCAGCGAATCGGCCGTCGCCTGGCATCGGTCCGGGCGGTCGACTCGTTCGTGCCGCTTGGTCCCGCAACGGCGGCCGTGCTGGTTGGCGTCGACCAGATCGTGGCGGCGTCGGTTGCGGCGGTGGGACGCCGCAGGCACCCTGCGGGCGCCCGCTCATGACCCGCGCCGCGGTCGCCTTCCCAGCGCGTGGCTCATACGGGCCAGCATCGCTCGGATCGCTGCCACCAGCGCACCCATGGTTGCGGCGCGCGGATCAGCTGCGTCGCGAGTACGAGCTCCCCGCCATCTCCAGACTGGATGGCGCCGAGCGCTTCGACCCTGCGGTCCACCTCCGCTCGGCAAACGCCGTGCCGCTCACTTTTCTGTGCGGACTGCTCGACGCGGAGCGCATCGCGGACGATCACGAGGTCGTCGTGGTGATTGCCAGCTCGACCGGTTGGTACACCGCCCTCGCAGCGTCGGGCGCGCTCGAGTTCGACGACGCATTCCGACTGGTGCAGACGATGTCGCTGCTGGCCGAGGAGCCGATCGAGCACGAGGATCGCGGCGCCCAGCTCGTCTACGCCCTCACCGATGCGGCGTGGCAGCCCGATCCTGCTCGTGCGACGGCGCTCAGCGCTGCCCTGGCTCGCCAGGAGGATGGGGTCCACCGTGCGCTCGACCTCGGCGCGTTCACGATCCTGAGCGGCACCGTGGCAGGAATCGGCGAGGTCGCCGCCAGGCTGCCGCCGGTCGAGATCGGCTCGAGACGATTCCCGTTTGCCCCCGCGATGCAGGAGGCATGGCACGTCCCGCTGCGTGCGGACGCGGCAGCGCGGGCATCGGAGCGCCTCGCGGACCTGACGTGGTCGGCCCCCAATGTCACGCTGGTCGACGGACGCGGCGTGCGCTTCACACCGTGGTCGACCGACCCCGCCGAACTCGCTCGCTACACCGTCGTCGAGCAGCCGACGGTCATGTACGATTTCGCCCTCAGCCTGCGCGTCGCGTTGCGCGAGTACGCGCCCGATATCGTCCTGCTGCCCGGTCCGGGAGCAAGCCTGGGCGAGGTGTGCGCCCAGCTCATCGTTGCCGAGGGATTTCGAGGCATCCGCACCCGCGCTGAGCTCGGGGACGCGCAGGCAGGTCCGACGCCGATCCTGCTCTCCATGCGCCGATGATCGAGCGCCGCATCTCGCTGCGCGGCCCGCTCGATCTGGGACGCACGCTGTGGCCACTGCGCCACGGACTCGGCGACCGAACGGTCCGACTCCTGCCCGGCGAGGCGTGGCTCGCGGCGCGCACGCCGCATGGCACGGGCACGATACGGATGCGGCACACCGGCACCGCCATTGAAGCCCAGGCGTGGGGCAACGGCGCGGCCTTCATGCTCGAATCGGTCCCGGCCTTGATCGGCGAGAATGACGAGCCGGATGGGTTGATCGCGCAGCATCCGATCGTGCGCCAGCTCCACCGACGCCATGCCGGACTCCGGATACCGCGCAGCGGACGCGTGCTCCAGGCACTCGTGCCATCGATCTTTGAACAGAAGATCACCGGAACGGAGGCATTCCGAGCGTATGCGGCGTTCCTGCGGGCGTTCGGCGAGCCTGCGCCAGGCCCCGGCCAACTGCTCGTGTCGCCGACCCCGGAGTCCCTGGCGAGTCTGCCCTACCACGCCTTCCATCCGATCGGCATCGAGCGGCGGCGGGCTGAGGTCATCCGCCGCACGGCTGCCCGCGCCGCATGGCTCGAGGCCGCACCGACCTCCGAGGAAGCCACGCGTCGATTGCTGTCGCTTCCCGGCATCGGTCCATGGACGGCTGCCGAAGTGGTGCGCAGCGCATTCGGGGATCCCGATGCGGTCAGCGTCGGCGACTACCACCTGCCGAACATCGTCGCCTGGGCCCTGGCTGGCGAGCCACGCGCCGACGATCGCCGGATGCTCGAGCTGCTCGAACCGTATCGAGGACAGCGCGGACGCGTGCAACGCCTGCTTGAGGTTGGTCGCATCGTCGCGCCACGCTACGGTCCGCGCATGGCGCCACGACGGATCGCCACGATCTAGGACGAGCTGACCGTCGGGCCAGAGGCGTGCTCACCGATGCGATCGGTCGATCTCGGCCACGCGCCGGCCAGTCCAGGGCGGTGATACCGTCATCGTCAACACACCCGCCAGGATCGCGACGGCGGTGGCGATGAAGGCAAGGTGAACCGCCAGCGGAACGGTCCAGAACATCGTCACGCCCACGCCGAGGAAGCTGGCGACCAGCATGGCCAGGACCGGCCACGGCAGCCGGCGCAGGGCCAGGATGACCAGGACAGCAGGGAGCCAGTACGCAACCTGGCTGATTGGACCGAGCTCCCTGATGGCCTCAGCCACCGAGGGCAACGGACCAGCCCCGGGCACGAACGTCGGAAAGAACATGACCACGCAGTGCACGACGAGCGCGCCGATGCCCAGTCCTCCGTAGATCGCCTCGCCACGGTCGAGCGACACCCAATCGGCCAGCGGGTGCCGGAGGCGGAGTCGGAATGCGAGCCCGACGATCGCGATGAAGATCAGCAGGACCCAATACCACCAATCGACCAAGTGCGACCTCCGGATCAGCGTGCGGTTGTCATGGCGTCCCCGGCAGGATTCGAACCTGCGACAAGCGGTTTAGAAGACCGCTGCTCTGTCCACTGAGCTACGGGGACCCGCGATCAGCATACCGATCGAGGCCGGACTATACTCGCGCCTTCAGGCGCCCGAGCCCACTGCGCCACGGAGGGACCCCGAGCCGATGCGCGACGCGAAACGACCTCACATCAGCGTCATCAACGACAACCCCGACTTCCTGGAGCTCATGTCGGCCATCCTTGACGAGGATGCAGGCTATGCCGTCACGCTCGTCAGGGGCGAGACGACCACGATCACCGAGATCGCATCCTCCGAACCCGACCTGATGATCGTGGACCTGCTGCTGGGCGGGGCGTCGGGATGGGAGATCGTTGCGCTGTCTCGCGCTGACGAAAGCCTGGCACACGTGCCGATCATCATCTGCTCGGCCGATGTCATCACCCTTCGGGACCGCGCGGCGGAGCTGAAGGAGATCGGTGACGTGCACGTCCTGGCCAAGCCTTTTGGAGTCGATGAGATCACCCAACTCGTCGAACAGCTGATCGGCTTACCGGTCGGCGGCTAGACTGGTTGCGCCATGGCCGACGAATCGATCATCACGCCAGTCCAACTCCAGCGCACGCAGCCAGTCCAACTCCAGCGCACGCAGATCGACGCCGATCGTGAGCTGCTGCGCGACGAGGATCTCCTCAATGAGGAGCACCTTCGACGCATGGACCAGGTTCTCCTGCGGCGAAACCTCGACCACGCGCGCATGTTCAGCCGCAAGCTGAGCCTCGAGCTGCAGCAGTACGTCCACCTCTACACGCCCGAGGCGAACGAGTTCCGGCGCCGGATCGAGAAGTACCTCGTCATGGAGCGCATGATCGAGCGGGAGATGGCTCGCCGCCACACGTACTGACCGCCGCGCTGGGCGGTCCGCAGGACCGATGCCTAGGCGACCGCGCCCTGCGGCTGACGACGCGCGGAACTGGCACTTCGATGCTCATCGGCCTCGCGCTCCTCGGCCGCGACCTCGAGCACGGTGCGTACCCAGCCGGCCAGACGCGGCATCTCGAAGAGCGAAAACGTCAGACCACGGGATTCGAGCGCGGCGTGGTCCCAGCCGTGGAACTCCCGACGGGCGGCCACGCCGCACATCTCGTCGTAGAGCTCGGGCCAGCCCACGCCTCTCCGGTGATGACAAAAGCGGATGAACGAGACCACTTCGGGAGGCGGTGGTTCCCCCGTCGGCCCTCGACGCTGCGCGACGTCGGGCTTGGACGGTCGCTGTGTCATGCGAATAACACCCTCCCAGGGTTCAAATTTGGTGACATGGATCATTCCGGGCAATCGGTCGGAGGAACAGGATAGGGACCGGCGGAGATCGTAGGCCTGCAGAGCGTCAGATCGGAAGGGGTATGTCCACCAACTTCTCCACAACTTGACCGATGGCGCCTCGCGCCGGTGGAGATCTCGTCCATCGCCACCGCTGAGCGCCGGTCCCCCTTCCGTGAAATCAGAGTACCGGGATGAGACAGATGGGTTCCATCGCCGTACCGTTGTGCAGAGCGGGACAATGGATCCGGGTACGCAGGAGGACACCTCGTGACATCGACTCTTCACCCAAGCGCACCGGCGGCCCGCGCTTCCTGGATCCGTCCCGCGCTCGTCTTCCTGCTCGTCGCAAGCGGCACCATCCATCTGATCATGACTCCGCCGCATTTCGCCGAATCGACGCTGATGGGCATCGGCTTCATCGTGGCCGCAATTGCACAACTGGGGTTGGCAGGGCTCATCGCCCTACGACCGGCGCGGGTGCTGTACCTCGGTGTTGCACTTGCAAGCGTCACCCTCGTGAGCCTGTACTGCGTGAACGTCGCGGTTGGCTTGCCATTTGCCGGGTCCCACGCGACCTCGGAGGTGGAGACCGTGGAACCTGAGGCGGGCCATCTGAACGATGCCGCAGACGGTCATGGCGGGGAGGCCGAAGGGCACGCCGACGCGAACGAGCAGGAGGCGGAGGCCGACAGCCATGGCGACCTCGGCATCAGGATCGGATCTGGCGAACCGGTGGATCCGATCGGTGGAGCGAACCTGGCAATTGAATTGGCGTCGATCGCGCTGGCTGTGCCGCTGCTCAAGCGAGGTCACAGTCCGGCGCCTTAGGTCGATCGCGCTATTGTGATCCGGGCTGGATCCGTTGGCACCGACGATCGTCCGCTCGCGGCAGTGAACGAGGTTCGAGGCGGCCAGCACGCCGGGCGCCACCGGCATCACGGCCGGCGCTCCTCCACGCCGCGGTTCGCTCGTGGGCCTGCCCTTCAGCTCACGACCACGGCGTTGAGCGCGGCTCGCGCCCGTCCGACGCGGTCCGCGTGCCGGCCACCGGTGCCCAACCGCGACGCCTCATGGAGAGCCTCGCGCCAGGCAGCAGCCATGATCCTCGCGCGGATTAGATCCTGGCCCGGCGCCAACCGGGCGAGCAGCGCCACAATGCGGTCTGGCGCGCCACTGGGGCCACGCTCCGCGATGAGCTGCGCCACCTCCTGACGAACCGCGGCGTCGAAGCCGACGAGGAGCGCTGCCCGGACGGTCGCGATGCGACCTTGATCGGCGACGGCCGCTGCGGCACCCTCCATGCGATCGAGGATGCGGCGTTCGGCCTCCTCGCGCACGAACGCATACAGGCCTGGCTTTCCCCCGAAGTGGTGATACAGGGCGCCAGTCGTCACGCCCCCTTTGGCGCACAGCTCAGCCACTGCCACCCCGTCGTACCCGCGCCTGCCGAATTCGTTGAGCGCGATGAGGGCGAGGCGCGCCTTGGTCGAGCCGGGGACGGGGATCCAGTTCTGCATTCGGCCAGCATAATCCATTGACGGTCTGCCATAATGGCATTACGCTACCGACGACTTGACCCCTTAAGAGGACAGCACCATGAAGCTTGCGTTCGTCTATGTGCCGGTGAAGGACATCCAGCGAGCTTTGGCGTTCTACCGCGACACGCTAGTCCTCGAGGAGCTGTGGCGCGAGGGGGATGGCACCGTCGCGCTGCGTGCGCCCGGCGAAGAGGCCGCGCTCATGCTGGATCGAGTGGACACGGATGCGGCACCTGGCCCGCTTTTCGTGGTCGACAGTGTCGCGGAGTTCTACGAGCGCCACCGGTCCGAGCTCGATTTCATGGCTGAGCCCGTGGAGATCCCGGGAGGCTATTGGATCGAGCTCCGCGACCCCGACGGCACGCTGGTGCGCCTGCTCGATCAGAGCACTGAGGCGCAGGACGTGCCCGCATCGAGCGAGTGAGCGGGGCCTCAGCCGCAACGATCGGCCATCCGCGCGCCGTGGAACTGCTGTGGTTCAGCGACTGTCCGAACCACGCCGATGCTCGACGCATGTTGGCTGAGGTGATCGGCGAGGTGGCACCCGGAACGCCCATCGCTGACATCGACGCGTCCGACC
>JBPCKH010000285.1:0-3642 GCA_051004475.1 Candidatus Limnocylindria bacterium
GCGCTCAATTTTGCGGAAGCGTCTTGATCCTGGTTTGACCGAAGTTCGGCCCGCCACTACCATGAGCGGTCGCGGGGTGGAGCAGTGGTAGCTCGTCGGGCTCATAACCCGAAGGTCGGCGGTTCGAATCCGTCCCCCGCAACCACGCATACCAGATCGAAAGCCGCCCCCCGCCGGGCGGCTTTCGTGCACCTCACGTATGTTCGGCAGCGTACACCCACAGGCTCATGCCTCGCGGGCCATCAGCCGCGCCGCCCGGGGTCAGTTCGATCCCGAGGTGCGACGTGCCGATGTCGAGCGTTACGTACTCGGGCTCGCCATTCGGACCGGGGAACTCATAGCTGACTGTGCCGCCCAGGAGATCGCGGTAGAACACAAGCGCGCGGGCCATGTTTGTCGTGGCAACGATCGGGAACTGCTCCTTGATCATCGGTCACGTCCTGGTAGTACGACGAGTGGGTGCGTAACCGTTCAATCGCGTGGGGCCATCATGTTCGCTTGCGACTGTCATGGTTGGGTACAATGCGGCGGCTTACTCCGCCCCGAGCGAACCCGCAGGAGGGTGCACGCGCCCGATGACGGTGAATCCGAAGAAGCTGCGTCCCTACGACGAACCGCCGAAGCGTCGTCGAAGGCTCATTCCCGATGGTCTCGACAGTGCGGCCACCGGGTTCTTCGTTGTCGCCGCGCTGTGGTTGGCGGTGGCGACCGGCCTCGGCGCCATCGCCATCGGCCTGCGACTCGTCGCCTTCGAGTTCTCGATCCCGCTCCCATTCGACTTCAGCTTCACCTTCGACGTGCGTCGCGTCGAATATGCCTTCGTCAATGCCACCGTTTACGGCTGGCTCACGAATGCCGGCTTTGCGGCGGTCGCCTTCATGACGCCGCGGCTGCTGGGCCGGCGGCTGGCCATGGAGGCCGGGCTGAACGGCGCCCTGGCCATCTGGAACCTGGCGCTTGCGGGTGGCATCGCGTCGCTCTATGTGTTCGATCTTGGCCCGAACTCGCCGCTGACCGCGTTCCCCTGGCTCATCGACGGCGGGCTGGCAACGGGTGCGCTGATCGTGACCGGCGCCTTCTTCGTCACGGCCGCGGCATCGCTGCGAACCGCCTACGTCAGTCTCTGGTTCGCTGCGGTGGCGCTCCTCTCGCTCCTTGGTCTGCTGAGCTTCAATGCGGGGATGGGCCTGCTGGACTTCATCATCGACCTTGACGAGCTCCCGATCGCTCTCGCATCGGTCTTCATCGAGCGTGCCGTATCGGTCATGTGGCTGCTGGGGATGGCGTACGCGGTGCTCCACTATGTCGTGCCGCGTGGCACCGGGCAGCCGCTGGCCACGGCCGGGATCGGCCTGCTCAGCTTCTTCACCTGGCTTGTCCTCGCGCCAGTGACAGGTCTGAGCACCCTTGCCGATGCAAGCATCCCGTACTTCATCACCAGCGTCGGCATCGTGGCCACCATGCTGCTCCTCGTGCCCGCCTCGCTCACCGTCGTGCACCTTGCGCAGTCGATGCAGGGTCGCTGGACGCTCGTCTTCGGCGCAGGCACGACCGCATTCGCCATCGTCTCGCTGGCGTTCCTGTTCGGCGCCAGCCTGCTCGAGGCCATCGGCGCATTGCGGACGGTCGACCTGGCCATCGGTGGCACCGATTGGGAGCGCGGCGCGTTCCTGTGGGCTGCCTACGGCACCTTCACCTTCGCCGCCTTTGCGCTCGCCGAGCACGCCTTGCCGCGGATGCTGCGCCGGGCCTGGGGTGGCGGTTTTCTCTCGGGCGCACAGCTGTGGCTCGCGTTCGGCGGCGTGACGCTGGCCGGCCTCGCGTTGATGGGCGGGGGCATGGCGGAGGGATCGCTCCGTGGCCAGGGAACGGTGTTGGAGGAGGTCGGTGCGCAGCTATTGGGGTATCGTGCCGTGGCCTTCCTGGGATTCGGCATGGTCGCGCTGTCCGGGGTCGCCTTCCTGCTGAACCTGTTCCTCATGTACACCAGCGGCGAGCGCGCTGACTACGCCGTTCCCGGCCAATCCGCCACCGCACCAGCAGGGCACTGAACCGATGACCGTCCATACGCCGATCGAGACACGCTCAGGTGGTTTCCCGCCGTGGGCGATCGGTCTCACCGTCTTCGTCTTCCTGGTGGGCGGCGTATACCTGGCCTCGAATCTGGCGGGCGAGAATCCGGCCTTCGCGATTCCCGGCGCGAGCGCGCCGGTGGCATCCGGCGGTGGCGAGGCCGATCCTGCCGTCGGCGAGGCGCTCGTGGCCGAGGCACAGTGTGCGGCCTGCCACGGCCCCGATCTCGGCGGTGGCGGCAACTTCCCCAGCCTGCTCGGCGTGGCGGATGGACCGATCAGCGAGAACCTCCAGGACCTGGGCGCCGAGTATCCCGAAGAGTGGATCGCGCTCTGGATCAACGGCACTGTGCCAGAGACCGAAGGGCTCGATCGCGGCGGGATGCCGGTATTCGGTGATCAGCTCAGCCCCGAGCAGATCGACGCGATCGTCGCCTACCTGCTGTCGCTCTAACCGCTGGCGTGACCGAATCGGCCGCGCAGGCGGAGCGTGGCGTTCCCGTTCTCATCGGCGCCGATGAGATGGCGCGCATCGACGAGGCGGCCCAGAAGCTCGGCCTGAGCGAGGATGCGCTGATGGAGTCGGCCGGGGCCGCCGTCGCCGAGGTTGCCCAGGCCGAGCTCGGGCGCCTGGCCGAGCGCGTGCGCGGTCCCGCCGGTCCACTGGCGCGGCCGCCGCTGGTCGTCGTCCTGTGCGGACCCGGCAACAACGGCGGTGACGGATTCGTGATCGCGCGTCGACTGGCGGCCACCGGTCGCTCCGTCCTGGCCATCCTGGTCGCGGATGCCTCGAAGCGTTCCGGCCGAGCCGCCGGTCACAACTGGACCGTGCTCCAGGCGATGGCCTCGGCCGGTTCGCTCGAGCTGTTCGTGGCTCCATCTCCCGAGCTCCTGCTGCGGCTGCGCGAACGGATCGCGGAGGCGACCCTGATCGTCGACGCGCTACTCGGCTCCGGCGCCTCCGGGCCTCTGCGTGAGCCAATCGCCACCGCCGTGGACCTCGTCAATGCCACCCGCACGCACGCGGTTGCGGCCGGTCGTCCATGCGCCGTCCTGGCGGTCGACACGCCGACGCGGGTGGATCTGACCGGCGGCGCGCGCTCCACGCCCGTCCTCACCGCGGACGTGACCGTCACCTTCCATCGCGCGAAAGCCGGCTTCGCCCTCGACCGCGACGCGCGGCGGTTGGCTGGCCGGTACCTCGTGGCGCCGATCGGTATCCCGCTCGAGGCCGAGGAGGGAATCATCCCCGCCGACGGCGAGTTTCCACCGGGGCGCATCACCGAGATCACCTGGCAGGAGCCGGTCGAGCGCGCGGACGCGGCCCATCGGCCGGGAGGGGGAGTTGCGGCGGGACCAGGACGCACGGACTGAGTCGTTCCCGTGTCCCGCCGCCCTCTCTCACCGTGAGCATCTGAGGGGATTGCCCGCCCTCTTGCCCATGACCGCGCATTGGCGGCCTCTTCCCCACGGGATCCCGACAGCCCCGTTACCATGACCCAGATGTTCGATTACGCGCAAGCCGCGGTGGAGGCTGCACTGGCCGCCGGCGCCCGCTACGCCGATGCGC
>JBPCKH010000286.1:0-11647 GCA_051004475.1 Candidatus Limnocylindria bacterium
TCTTGCTGACGGTGCCGCGCACGATCTTCGCAACGAAGTTGGCCAGGAAGGCGCCGAGGACAACGATGGCGAGGGCAACGACCAAATTCGGCAGCCACAGCAGGATGCTGTTGATGATCTGGCTGATTTGGGTCATTCCGAGAATCGACGCCGCAGCCTGCAGCGCGATCAGGCGGACGAACCACTTCACGATCTCGGCCACGACCTTGCTGACGGTCCAGTCAGACCCGGCCTGCTTAACGAAGCCGGCGATGCCGGTCGACTCGGCGGCCCGCTCGAAACCGACGGTCTTCAGAACCTTCTCGACCAGGCCGGCCAGGAGCCCGGCGATGATCCAGCCGAGAACGAGAATGATGATGGCGCCGATGAGCTGTGGCAGGAAGCCCAGAAAATTCTGAAGCGCCTCGGTGACGGAGAGCAGGACGGCATCGCCCATGTTCTGCACGGTTTCCATTTGTTGTTAGCCTCTGGCGTGGGATGGATGTCGAAACCGCTTGTTTGCACGGCCCGTGCCGGACGCACTCGTGCGGCTTTCGTAGACTGATTGAATGTCAATCGCCGACCCGCACTCCCCCCGATGACGCTCGATGGCGAGTGCCGCGTGCTCCTCATCGGCATGATGGGGAGTGGCAAGTCGACCATCGGCCGGCTGCTTGCGGAGGCGACCGACTGGCCGTACGTCGACAACGACCAGCTCGTGCGCCGATCCCATGGAACCACCGCCCGCCAGATCGTGGCCGAGGATGGGGAAGCCCAGATGCGCTCGGCCGAGGCGGACGCGCTCGCACTAGGCGTCGAGGTGGCGGTGCCCGCGATCATCGGCGTCGCGGCCGGCACGATCCTCGATGAGGCGAATGGTGACCGCCTGCGCACGGGCGGAATCGTCGTCTGGTTGAGGGCCGATGCGTCGATACTCGAGGAACGGGCGATGGGTGCCGATCACCGTCCCTTCCTCGAACTTGGTGGCGGACCCTGGATTCGCGACGCAATCGCCGAGCGCGATCCGCTCTACGCATCGGTTGCCGACATCGTCATCGACACCGGTGCGATGTTGCCACAGGAATCCGTCGCCGAAATCGTTGCGCGGCTTCGCGCCGTCTCCTGCTGTCACGCCATCGCCGACTGCGATCAGCTGCGGAACGAGGTCACGTAGGATGGACTGATGAGAATCGCGCGAAGCTCCGAGGCGCCACTGGAACCCATGGCCACCGACACGTTCTCCGGCACGGTCCGGCGTCGCGACCTGGGACGCATCGACGTTCCCGCGGGAGCGGCCGTCGCGGTGACCTTCGAGCTTGGCGCACGGACCGGGTGGCACAGCCACAGTGGGGGCCAGGTGCTCTTCGTCATCGAAGGTGAAGGGCGCGTTGGCACGCGGGAGGGTGAAGTTGCCGAGGTCGGGGTAGGTGATCTGGTCGAAGCGCCGCCCGACGAGGAGCACTGGCACGGTGCCTCGGTCGGCGCGCGTCTGACGCACGTCGCCCTCAGCTTTGGGGAGACCGTCTGGCTCGAGCCGGTCAAAGACGACTGAGGCCGCCGTGCTGCCCGGCCCGTAACCTGCATCGAGTGGACGTGCGTATCAGCATTCTGATAGAGGACACATCGACATGGACGACCAGCAGGCGATCGAGCGATATCGATACATGCTGAAGACGGCACCGCCGGAAGACGTCGAGGGTGCCCACGCGGAGGCGTTCGAGCGACTCACCCCGGAGCAGCGCCGTCTTGTGCTGACCGAGCTATCCAGGGGCGTACCGGCTTCAGAGGTTGGCGGCGACGATCCGAAGTCACTTGCACGCATGGCGACGCGAGCCGAGATGCGCGAGCCCGGCACGATGGAGCGAACCTTCGGCAACGTGCAGGGCCCGGGCATGGGCGGCATGTTCCTGTCCACGCTGGCCGGCGTCTTCGTCGGCAGCGCCATTGCAGACACGTTCTTCGGGCAGGACTCCTCATCGGACGGTGAGGCGGGAGCCGATGGAGACACGGGAGCCGACGCAGACGGGGGCGGCGAACCGGCGGGTGGGGATGACTTCGGCGGAGGCGATTTTGGCGGAGGAGATTTCGGCGGCGGTGACTTCGGCGGGATCTGACCGGCTATCGGCGACGGGAGCGGGTGTTCTCTCGGAGCCAGGCGATCGTGTCGTCGACGACGGTTGCACCCTCCGGCTCGTTGTGCGTCTCATGCCGGAGGCCCGGATAAACACGCCGGGTCACATTCGGCCGGCCATCCAGGATCTCCGATGCGGCGACCGGAACGATCGGATCGTCGGCCCCGTGGATGACGTAGGTTGGCACGGGGAGCTGACCACCGTCCGCCAGGAGTGTGCGAACCCGTTTCTGCTCCGCGAAGGCTTCGGCACCGAGGCGTGTCGTTGAACCGGACAGGCAGAGGGGATCGGCGGCTACACGCTCGTCGACCGCCGGATCGCGCGACAGGTCGCCGGGTCGGAAGCCGATCGGGATTCGCAGTCGCGGCGCAATCCGACTGAGGATCGGCGCGAGCATCTGCTTCCAGGTCGCGATGGTCGAGTCGAGCCCGGGCGAGGTCAGGACGAGAAGGTCGGGTAGCGCCCGTCGCGCCTCGGCCAACACATAGCCGAGGGCAATCAAGCCCCCCATGGAGTGGCCGTACAGCACCAGCGGGAGGCGGTCGCTCGACGCACGCACCATCGCCAGCCGAGTCTCGAGGTCGTCGTGGAAAACCGACCAGCGGGCGACATACGACCGCGGGCCGCCGGAAGCGCCGAAGCCGCGATGATCATAGGCGTGCACCTCGATCCCGACGCCCGCCATCTGTCGCGCCACGCTGTCATATCGGCCGGCATGCTCGCCGACGCCGTGAACCAGGAGCAGGGTCGCCCAGGCAGGCTGCGTCGAGTGCCAGCGCATCGTGCGCATGGCGACCCCATCGGCCGTCAGCTCGTAGCTCTCCGCGCGCTCGTCTGGCATGGACGCATTGTGACCGCTGCCCGCTATGCTCGATCCAGTGAAGATCGCCATCCCCGGCAGTGCGGAGCCGGTCTATCCGGCGCCTGATGCGCCACTGCGTCGGGCTGCCAACGCCTGGGTCGAGCGGATCGATCCCGCCCGTCTGCGCGAGCTCGTGGCGTGCCTACCGGGTCCGCGCAATCGAATCAACGCACCATCCGCCATGGAAAGGACCGATGCGCTCCTTGCCGATGCCTGGCGCGCGGCGGGTTGGCAGGTTGGACGGCAGCACCTCCGGCTCCGCAACCTGAAAGCGCGGCTCGACCATCCGACGGCGGGCTCGCGTGGCGGCAACGCGGCGCATACGTACTCGCAACTGGACGGCATGAACCTGGTGGCCATCGGTGACGGCGAGACCGACGAGGCGATCGTTATCGTGGCGCACCATGACACGGTGCGCGATGCGCCGGGTGCGGATGACAACGGCGCCGGCCTTGCCGCACTCATCGAGCTGGCGACGCAATTGTCCGGACGCCGCTTCCGGCGCACCGTCATCCTTGCCGCGCCCGACTTCGAGGAGATCGGCCTCATCGGTTCCGGATATCTCGTCCGATGGCTTCGCACCGCGTATCGCGTCCGTGGTGCGATCGTGTTCGACCCGATCGGCTTCATGGATCCTCGCCCGCAGACCCAGTTGGTGCCGCCCGGGATCGATCGCCTGTATCCGGGCCAGCTCGCCAGGCTCGACGCCCGCGGCCGGGCAGGTGACACGGTGGTTGCAATCTATCGCCGGTCATCAGTGGGACTGGTGCGCGACTGGGCGCGCTGCCTGTCGGCGACCATCGGTCCTGAGCGAGTCCTGCTGCTGCGTGACCCGCTCGACCTGCCGCTGATCGGCCCGACGCTGCTGGCAGTGCCGGCAGCACGCCACTTCTCGCGCAGCGATCACCTCAACTTCTGGCGGGCCGGGATGCCGGCCATTCAGGTTTCGAACACCGCCAACTTCCGCAACCCGAACTACCACCGCCCGACCGACACGCCCGACACGCTCGACTACGAGACGCTGGCGCGCATCACCGCCGCGACGGCCCTGGTCGTCGAACGCCTGGCCGATGTCCCCGCCTGACGATCTCTTTCGCATTTGTTAGGTGAACCGCAAGCTAGACTGCGTACGCTGCTCTGACCGAATGATGGAGTCGACGACATGAATCGCAAGAATCGCATCGCCGTTCTGGCGGCGGCCGTACTGCTGCTCGTCGCGGCAGGCAGCGTCATGGCCAATCGAAGTCCGATCGCGCGAGACCTGCCCGCCGCGCCGGCTTCCAGCCATGAGCCGGAATCGGAGGAGGCCGATGCGCCGCCGACGGCGGAGGACCTCGCCCATGCCGGCGATCGCCTTGCCGCTGGCGAGATCCCATTCGAAGACGCGGTTCTGAGCGACCTCGCTGCGCGCTACGGCCTAGGTGGCGCAGTCCGCCTGCTCGCCTGGTCCGAGCAGACGCAGATGGACGTCGAGGAGCTCGCCGCCATGCGTGACGGCACCGACACGGAGCCCGGCCTGGGCTGGGGTCGCATCGCGAAAGACCTTGAGCTCCATCCCGGCATCGGATCGATCATGGGCAATGGCCACGGGCGAGACAACGCTCCGGGTCAGCAGAAGAAGGCGCCGGAAGAGTAGTCCGCTCAGGTCGGCCCGGCGTCGATCGGCCAGGCGTCGATCGGCTCAGGCGTCGGGCGGTGAAGCAGCATCCGTCCGGCCATGAAGAGCAGCAAAATGGCGAATAGGCGCTGCAGGACACTCTCGTCGAGCATGAGCGCCGCAAGACTTCCCAGGATGGCTCCTCCCACGCCGCCGATCCCCAGCGCGGCCGCGTCTCGCAGCGCCAGTCGCCCATTGCGGTGATGCGTGAACGTTCCGAACGCGGCCGCCGGAATGATGACAAGCAGCGAAGTCCCCTGCGCGACGTGCTGATCGAAGCCCATGACCAGGACCATGGCCGGCACAATCAGCAGGCCGCCGCCGATGCCGAGCAGGCCAGCCAGCAGTCCGGCAATCAAGCCGATTCCCAGCAATGCGAGGACTTCCGGGACCGTCACGTGACGAGCATGGCGAGGGCGATGATGATCATGAACACGGCGAAGCCGATGCGCAGGCGATCGTCGCCGATGCGCGCCATCAGCTTCGCCCCGACCTGCACGCCCACCAGCGATCCGACGATCAGGACGCCCGCTGCGGGCAGGTTGACACTCTCGGACTGGCCGAAGATAAACGCCCCCACGGCAGCAATGGGAACGATCGACGCCAGCGACGTGGCCGATGCGCGATGTTGCGCCATCGCTGCCAGCAGCACCATCGCCGGGACCATGATGATGCCACCACCGACGCCGAAGAGGCCACTCAGGACACCAGCCGCCAACCCGATCGCGGCGAGGACGACCGGATTCGGGCGCACGATGCTGGATATCATGGCCTCATGGTAGAAGCAGCCAGCCCAACGCGATGAGGATCATCCGCTATCAGGGGCGTGACGGCCCGGCATGGGGCGTTGCCGACGCGGCGGATCGAGTTCGTTCTGTGGGCACTGACCCATTCACCGACCACGACCTCGGGCCGGACGTCGGCGCGCTCGGTGACTTTGAGCTGCTGCCGCCGGCCACACCGAGCAAAGTGATCTGCGTCGGCCGAAATTACCGCGCGCACGCGGCCGAGTTCGACAGCCCGGTTCCGGCTGAACCACTGCTTTTCCTGAAGCCACCTTCGTCGATCATCGGTCCGGGTGCCGCCATTCACTACCCGTCATTGTCGAAGCGCGTCGATCCGGAGGCCGAGCTGGCGCTGATCATCGGACGCGAGGCGCACCGCATGCCAGCCTCGCGGGCGATGGAGGTCATCGGCGGCTATACCTGCGCCAATGACGTCACGGCACGCGACATCCAGAAGGCGGACCCGCAGTGGACGCGCGGCAAGGGCTTTGACACGTTCTGCCCGGTCGGCCCGTGGATTGAGACGGACCTTGACCCGAATGACCTGCGCGTGACCTGCACCGTCGAGGGCGAGCGCCGCCAGGATGGGCGCACGAAGGATCTCATCTTCCCGATTCCATACCCGATCGAGTACATCAGCCGTTTCACTCGCCTGCTGCCGGGCGACCTGATCCTGACCGACACGCCGGATGGCGTCGTGGCGATGACCGCGGGACAGACGGTGGTGGTCGAGGTCGAAGGAGTCGGCCGGCTCGCGAATCCCGTCGTCGACGAGCCCGCCATCTGACCGATGCCACGCATTGCCGTCATCTTCACCGGCGGGACGATCTCGATGCGCGACGAGCCGGGATCATCCGGCAACGTTCCCAAATTGCGCGGCGCCGAGCTGCTGACTTCCGTGCCGGGCCTTGCGGAGATCGCGGACACCGAGCCGATCGAGTGGGGCCTGGTTCCGGCCTCCCACCTCTCGTTCGACCAGGTGCTCGAGATCGGCCGCCTGCTGGCTGATCAGCTGAGCCGGCCGGAGATCGATGGGGCGGTGGTGGTGCAGGGGACTGATGTGATCGAGGAGACGGCCTTTGCCTGGGACCTCCTGCCGCTGCCGGCCAAGCCGGTCGTCGTGGCGGGTGCCATGCGCTCCGCCTCGCAGGAAGGGTATGATGGGCCGGAAAATCTGCGGAACGCCGTGATTGTCGCCTCCGACGCATCTCTCGCAGATCAGGGCGTCGTGGTGGTCATGGCAGGTGAGATCCACGGTGCCGATGACGTTCGCAAGACGCACACCCACGCATATGCAACCTTCCAGAGCCCGAACGCCGGACGGCTCGGCATTGTTGCTGATGGGAGGGTCACGCTGCTGAGGCGCCGTCGTCCGGTTCGACTTCCGCGAGGGCCGGAGCACGCGGCCCTGCCGGTTCCGATCATGATGACCGTTCTCGACACCGCACCCGTCCTGACGGGCGCAGATGCCGTCTGGCTGGTCGTGGCGGCTGCCGGAGGAGGAAACACGCCGCCGTCCTACCTGGACCTTGCGCGACCGCTCATCGCGCGCGGGATCCCGGTGGTGCTCACCACGCGCTGTCCGTCCGGCCTTGTCATGCCCGGCTACGGATTCCCCGGTGGCAGCTCAACGTGGTGGGATGCGGGTGCCCTGTTCTCGGGGACGCTCGATGCCTTGAAGGCGCGCGTAGTCGTCTCGCTCGGGCTCGGCGCGGGGGCATCGGTCCAGGAGCTGTCGGACCTGTTCGCGTCCTTCGGTGGAGGCTCGGCTAATCTGTAACCGACCTGGTTACAAATAGGTCCGACAGGGGTCTTGTCACGGCGGTGAGGACGTTGATCGTCCTGGTCGAGGCGCCGCGCGGGAAAGCCACCTCCGCCGAGTGGGCCGATGTCATTGGCTCGCATGCCGTCATGGCTGGGCGATTGCGAAGGACCCCGCGACCATTCGAATCAGGGACGTCTATCGCGCAATTTGGGACGCTCCGAACCCAGCAGGGTCAGCGTTGGACGAGTTTGTGACGGCCGCCGAAGGGGCTTCGCGGACCGCCTGGCTCGGGTCACGCGGGCGGATCTCGCCGGAGGGTATACCTCCCACTCCATTCGTAACAAAGTCGGTTACGAATTTGCCAGGCAGTTCAGCCGGCGACCCGAGCCACTTCGAGCAGGTTCGGGCCGCTGCCCGGCGCGGCGGTCGACGCCACCAGGACGACCGCCGATCCGGCCGGCAGCGACGCGTCCTCGCCGAGCAGCCAGGCCATGAGGTCGAGCCGGCCGGAAGCGCCGGCCGGTGGAACGCAGGTCCGCGCCTGCACCCCATGGATGAGGGCCAGCCGCTGAACCACGTCCTCGTCCGGGGCGAAGGCGACGATCGGAACCCGCGGTCGCAGCGAGCTGAGGATGCGGGCGGTGCGTCCACTGCGCGTGTAGCAGGCGATGGCAGACACGTCGCGGTCGGCCTCGGTCAGCGCGACGGCCGCGTAGGCAAGCGCATCAGCATCGGTCCGTGCAGTCGGTGGAGCGCCGGCGGCCATGTGGTCAGCGCCCTTCTCCTCGCACAGGCGAGCGACGCGTGCCGCGGCCTCGACGGCCAAAATCGGGTACTCCCCAATTGCGGTCTCGCCGGAGAGCATGATCGCGTCGGCACCGTCGAAGATCGCATTGGCGACGTCGCTCGCCTCGGCGCGGGTCGGCCGGGGTGAGGTGATCATCGATTCCAACATCTGCGTCGCGACGATCGTCGGGACGCCCAGGTCCAGTGCGCGGCGCACGAGCTGCTTCTGGAGGATCGGTACCTCCTCGTAGGGCAGCTCGACGCCCAGGTCGCCACGGGCGATCATCACCGCCGATGCCAGCGTGCAGATGGCGTCGAAGTCGTCGACGGCGGCTCGCGTCTCGATTTTCGCCACGATCGGTGGTCCGTCCGGCCCGATCAGTGCTCGCAGCTCTTTTACATCGGCGGCGTTCCGCACGAACGACTGCGCGATGTAGTCGGCGCCCAGGTCAATGGCGCGGGGCACGGCGGCCCGATCCGCGTGCGTCAGCGGTGGCTCGCTGAGCCGGTCCGACGGCACGCTCACGCCCGCATGTGCCCGAATCACGCCACCGCGCACGATCTCGGTGCGGACCACGTCTGCGGCGTCGATCACGCGCAGCTCGACTGCTCCGTCGGCGAGCAGGATGCGATCTCCGGCGCGCACATCCGACGCGAGGCGCGCGTAGGACACGTGGGCACCGTCCGATCCGCCCGGGGAGTCATCGGCCGGACGAAGCGTGAAGCTCGCGCCGGCCTCGAGGGTGAGGGTGTCATCGGCCAGGTCCCCGAGCCGGATCTTCGGGCCGGGAAGGTCGGCGAGGATGGCGACGCGGCCTTCGCCAGCTGCGCGCACCCGTTCGGCCGCGACAGTCCGGCTGGCAGCGGTGCCGTGAGAAAAGTTGAGGCGGGCGACGTTCATGCCCGCGGCGACGAGCTCGTCGATGCGATCCGCGGTGGCCGGACCGATCGTGCAGACGAGCTTCGTTCGCCGGCCGGTCACGTCACGCCGGCCTTGTATGCGGCGCCCGATGCGCGCCTTCGCTCATGCTGGCCCAGCAGCCGCTTGCGCAGCCGAATGGCGGTCGGCGTGACCTCCACCAGCTCGTCGGCTGCGATGAACTCGATCGCCGACTCGAGCGTCATCACGCGCGGCGGCGTGTGAATGCGGTAGTCGCCATCGGTTGCCTGCGTGCGCATCTTGGACAGCGCCTTCGACTTGTTGGGATTGACGTCCATGTCGCCCGACCGGCTGTTCTCGCCAATGATCATGCCCTCGTACACCTCGGTGGACGGACCGACGAAGAGCTCGGAGCGCTCCACCAACGACGAGAGGGCATATGCCCGGGTTTCGCCGATGCGATCGGCGACCAGCACCCCGCTGGTCCGATGCGTCACCTCACCCGCCCACGGGCCGTAGCCCTCGCCGATCTGGTGCATGAGCGCCGTGCCCCGCGTATCGCTCAGCAGCTGGCCGCGATAGCCGATGAGCCCGCGAGTGGGGATGATGAATTCCATGCGGACGCGTCCGTCGGCATCGGTGCTCATCTGCTCGATACGGCCCTTGCGGCCGGCAAGCGCCTGCTGTACCACGCCGATGTAGTCGGGCGGGATGTCGATGGTTGCCCGTTCGTAGGGCTCATGGCCGTCGCGCAGGATGACCTCGGGGCGGCTGATCGTGAGCTCGAAGCCCTCGCGTCGCATCTGCTCGATGAGAATCGCCAGCTGGAGCTCGCCCCGGCCGCGAACTTCGAACGTCTCACCCGACTCGGTCGGATGGACCTCGATGGCCACGTTGCCGAGCACCTCGCGCTCCAACCGAGCCTTGATCTGGCGCGAGGTCAGGAACGTGCCATCCTTCCCGGCCATCGGCGAGGAATTCACGCCGAATGTCATCCGCAGCGTCGGCGCGTCGACGTCGAGGCGGGGGAGCGGGCGCGGGTCGGCCGGGTCGGTCAGCGTGTCGCCGATCGTCACCTCGGGCAGGCCGGCGACGCTGACGATGTCGCCGGCAGACGCCTCGGTGATGTCGACGCGATCGATCCCGTGCGCCGTCTGGAGTGCCGTGACGCTGCCCGTGAGCATCATGCTGCGTCCCGGCTCGACCGAGCCGTCGGGATCCTCGGCCTCCTCGCGCACGATCGTCACCTTCTGGCCGACCCGCAGCGTGCCGTTGCGGATTCGCCCGACCGCCATGCGGCCCACGTAGTCATTGGCGCTCAGGTTGGTGACCAGCAGCTGGAGTGGATGCCCTTCCTCGAAGATCGGCGGCGGGGTGACGCGGACGAGGAGGTCGAGGAGCGGGCGGAGATCGGTCCCCGGCCGTGCCAGGTCGGTCGTTGCGGTGCCGGCCTTCGCGTTCGTGTACACGATCGGAAACTCGATCTGGTGCGCATCGGCGCCGAGATCCATGAACAGCTCGTAGACGTCATCGAGCACCTGGGCCGGCCGCGCGTCTGATCGGTCGATCTTGTTGAGCGCCACGATGACGGGCAGGTGGCGGGCCATCGCCTTGAGCAGGACGTAGCGAGTCTGAGGAAGCGGACCCTCCGACGCATCGACCAGGAGGAGGACTGCATCGACCATCAGGAGCGACCTTTCCACTTCGCCGCCGAAGTCGGCGTGACCCGGCGTGTCGACGATATTGAGCCGCACCCCGTCGTAGTCGACCGTCGTCTGCTTGGCGAGGATGGTGATCCCCTTCTCGCGCTCGAGGTCGCCGGAGTCGAGCACGCGGTCGACCACCGCCTCATTTGCGCGGAAGGTCCCGGTCTGGCGCAGCATGCCATCGACGAGCGTGGTCTTGCCATGGTCGACGTGCGCGATGATCGCCACGTTGCGCAGGTCGTGGCGTACGGAGGTGGTCATCGGTCCATCGTGGCAGATGACGGTCCACGGCGCAGGTGACACCTGAAGTACCAGGACGGATCGGCCCCATCGGTCATAGGAGCGTGGATCCCGTAGCCGTAGGGTGAGCGTGGATGACGGCCGCCCTGCCGGCATGGCCCTCCACGTCCCATCTCATTGGAGTTCTTCTTTGTCTCGCCTGCTTCTTGCTGCCCTGGCCACGTTGAGCCTGGCAGTGTCTCTCGGTCTGCCGACGGCCACACATGCTGCACCACCCACCAAGATCGCGATCATCGTCGGCCCGGTCGGCTCGCTCACCCCCACCTACCTTGCTCTCGCCGACGCCGCCGCCTTCGCGGCGGAGCAGCAGGGCGCGGTCGTGGCGCGCGCCTATTCGCCGAACGCGTCGCCGGCCAACGTCCTCGCCGCGGTTGCCGATGCCAGCGTGGTCATCTATTTCGGCCACGGCTATGGGCATCCGAGCCCGTACGGCGGGCTCAACACTGCGAAGCAGAACGGCTGGGCGCTCCAGGGCCCAGGCGCTCGTGGGACACACGGCGATGCCGGCGCTGAGATCGCCTACTACGGCGAAGATTGGATCGCGGCCAACGCGCGCCCGGCGCCCGGCTTCGTGATGATCTACTCGAACACCTGTTACGCCCCCGGCGCGTCCGAAGGCGGCCACGCACCGGCATCGGCATCGGTGGCGGCTCAACGTGTCGCCTCTTACTCGCGGGCGATCTTCGCGATGGGCGGCTCTGCCTATTTCGCCACCGACTTCGACCGTGGTGCTGCCGATCTCGTCGGTCGCCTGCTGGCGAATCGCGGCGCGACCTTCGGCTCCGCGTTTTACTC